>CANISK010000124.1 GCA_947470205.1 Neisseriaceae bacterium
ATATTTCGTTATTGTTTAACTCAAGATATGTTAGTTTAGGTGAATGCTGAAATCTATTGCTGTGTATGGTAGTGATTTTATTCTCATTCAAATAAAGCTTTTCTAGCGCAGCTAACCCATTAAATGCATTCTCTTCTATGATGGATATTTCGTTATTGCTTAACTCAAGATATGTTAGTTTAGGTGAATGCTGCAATCTATTGCTGTGTATGGTAGTGATTTTATTCTCATTCAAATAAAGCTGTTCTAGCGCAGCTAACCCATTAAATGCATTCTCTTCTATGATGGATATTTCGTTATTGTTTAACTCAAGAGATGTTAGTTTAGGTGAATGCTGAAATCTATTGCTGTGTATGGTGGTGATTTTATTCTCATTCAAATAAAGCTTTTCTAGCGCAGCTAACCCATTAAATGCATTCTCTTCTATGGTGGATATTTCGTTATTGTTTAACTCAAGATATGTTAGTTTGAGTAAATACTGAAATCTATTGCTGTGTATGGTAGTGATTTTATTCTTATTCAAATAAAGCTTTTCTAGCGCAGCTAACCCATTAAATGCATTCTCTTCTATGATGGATATTTCGTTAAAGCCTAAATAAAGATTTATTAGTTCAGGTAAATTTGCTAATGGTGGAATGGAAGTGATATTTAATTTTGATAAATCAAGAGAAGTATCTTTATTTTTCACGCACGCCTTGATTCTTTTGGAAGCTTCTAGATAACCTTCACCATTACCATTATTTACAACCCATTGATCAAGTTTATTTTGCTGGTTGTTGCGCACTTGAGATTCCCCACGACACTGAGAAACTGAATGTGTAAAGTTCATATTAAAATATCCTAATAAAATACTGAAAGAATTAGAACAAAGTAAATTGCAACACTCAAATTTAAAGAATTTGATTAGTGTTGTTTACCATCGTAATAGTAACATGAGTACAACAGAAAAAAATAGTAACAAATTTGTGTCATTCTATAAAACATACATATAACAATACTTTATATGGATAAAATTTACAAGAAATCTCATCATATTAATATTAATACAACTCAATATTATGTTACACTAGATTGGAGTTTTTGTATTAACAATACTACACTTTTGCAATCAGATTCAATAGCTCGTCTTCATTAAGCTTTCTGCCAATGTCCTGACCAGACAACAAATCTCCCGCCAAGTCTCGTTTATCTTTGTGCATTTGGATTATCTTTTCCTCAATGGAGTTTTTCATAATCAGGCGATAGACCGTAACTGTACGATGTTGCCCCATACGATGCGCCCTATCTGCAGCCTGGTCTTCCACCGATGGGTTCCACCATGGATCTAGTATAATCACATAATCTGCAGCGGTTAGATTAAGTCCAGTGCCACCTGCCTTGAGGCTAATTAAAAATACATCGCCTTTGCCGCTTTGAAAATCAAGCACACTAGTTTTTCTTTTAGCCATAGTCGTTGCCCCGTTTATATACTGAAATTCAATATGATTATCTATAATAATTTGTTTGACTATTTCTAAATAACCAACGTATTGACTAAATACCAGCACCTTGTGTTTGTTTTCAATTAGGTCTTTAACTAATTCGATAAATTTGGTAAGCTTGCTATTTTTGATATTAATCGAACTATCCACTAAACTTGAGTGACAACAAGCCTGACGAAGTTTTGTAATTTCTGCTAAGATACTAAAGTGCGCATTTTTATCATTCGCTTTTTTAAGCTTAGCTAAGTTTTCCATAGCTTTTATTCTAAGTGCCTCATAAAATGCCATTTCCTCAGTAGATGGTTCAATGTATATGGATTGTTCTATTTTGGCTGGTAATTCTTGTAACACTTCAGACTTAGTGCGCCTTAAAATATATGGATAGATAAGATTTTTTAGTGTTTGTTTTGCTATTATGTTTTTGTTATTAATTGGAGTGATAAATTTTTTCTGAAAACTATCTAAACTTCCAAGTAAGCCTGGGTTTAGGAACCTAAATAAGCTCCATAATTCACCTAGGTGGTTTTCAATTGGGGTACCAGATAAAATTACCCGATGAGCGCTATTTAAACCACATACCGCTTTAAATCTTTTTGTGGTGTGGTTTTTGATCGCCTGCGCCTCATCTAAAATTAACAAATTCCATTCTTTGTCTTTGAGGTATTCTTCTTGTTGCGCTAGATTATAACTACACACCAATACATCCATAGCGCCTAATTTAGTAACCGCATCGGTTCTTTGCTCTTCGTAGTGTAATAAAGAAACATTTAACGATGGAGCAAATTTGTTAAATTCCTCCACCCAGTTAAAACATACTGATGTGGGTGCTATGACTAAAGTTGCACCATGAGGGGCGTATTCTAAAATAAGTGCCATCGCTTGAATGGTTTTACCTAAGCCCATGTCATCAGCCAAGCATGCCCCTATCCCCCAATTCGTCAGGCGTGAAAGATAATTATATCCTTCTATTTGGTAGTCTCGAAGCTCTGCTTGAAGTGTGCTTGGTATGGTTGGGGTAAATTTGGTGCGTGTTTTAATATTTTTTAAATGCTCTTGCCATTTTTTATCCACCTGCACATCAAGTGCTTCATCGCTAAGCTCTTTCAATACCCCACTACTTAAATTAAACACCTTATTACCGTCACTGATTAATTTTAATTCTTGAAGTTGTTGTCTAAATTTCTCCGATAAGGCTAAAAATTTCCCATCAGCTAGTTTAATAAATCTACTATTCTTATCAGTATCCAGTAGAGATAATAAAGTTTTTAACTCAATGGCACGTTTATCATCAATTTGCACTTCACCATCATACTCAAACCACTGTCTGTTACTATTGATATTTAAGCGTAAGCTACTACTAGACACATTACCACCAAATTTTATCGCTTCCCCTTTTGGCCACTCCAGTGTAATATTTGGGTTTTTTTGTTTATAGCTATGTAGTTCAGATAATAATTGCAAACTTTCTTCTGGATTATCATAGTGCCATTCATATTCACCCTCTTTGGCAATTTTTAATATTGGGCAATTATCTATAATATTATCTACATTAGATTTTTCCACTTTAAAATCCCGCAGGATTTTTATATATTGATTATTATTTTTTTCATCAATGGTTACGTGGTTATTTATTCCATGAGTTGGTAAATAATAGCTATTCACATTAAATTCACCAAATGGACATACCAATAAAGTTGCAATCAAACCTTCATCACTTGGTGTTATTTGCACTATTAGATCCCGACTAGCGCTACATGTTGGCATATTTTCATCAACGATATCTGACTGCACCTGTATATCTGGGTTAGTTTTACAAATAATATCTAATAATCTATTTTTTGCAGTTTCTGGTACTGTGATACCGCCTTCGCCCAATAATTGGGCTATTTCTGTTAGTTTTTCATTATATTCTATCAACTGATATTTAGTGGGACTAACTCTTTTTACCACTAATTTTGCATTAGTAGTACAAATTGGGTCTAGGTTAATTTTATAACCTTTTTTAGTGGAAGCAATATTTAAAAGCGGAGAGGTTTTAATAAACTCCAATTTATTTTGTGGGTTATCTATGTCATACACATATGGATGTTCTAACAGCGCAAAAAGTAACTGCATAAAATCCCAAGTAAATCTCCCATGATATGTATCTGGTATAATAGCTGATAGTGCTTTGGTATCGTATTGAGTAATATAATCTAAGCTCTTCGCTTGTGCTAGCTTGGATATGGCCATCTCTTTCCCAATAGTCCATCCACCTTTACGTGCGGTTTGTTCCATTACTTTTACCATTTGTGCCATCGGGTCTATATGCCATACAAGGCGTTTATCTTTAAGGGTGGTTGTTGTATTGTTACCCTCATTATTTGCGTTTAATAAAAGTGCGAGTTTATCTACATTGTGTTCCCAGGCAGATTTCACCATTAATAATTCTGTGATTTTTAATGTACTGTACGATGAATGTGTCAAAAAATTAATTATACTAGGATTTGATTTGTCGTGAGTATTGATGATTTCTCCAATTATAGATGCGCCCAATATGTTATTATATTTAATACTTTCATTAAAATATTTATGTGTTAGTTTCCAGTTAATGTTATCTTTATCGATAAGAGTTGATAACCACAAAAATAATGCATAATGTATGATTGATTTAAAGCCAATGGAAGCATTTTGAACATTATTTGAAACACTATCATAAAAACTTTTTGCTTGCTTATAATCATTAATTGCAATAAAGTATATTCCACACAAAATACCATACAAAACATAAAAACCAGAAAAATCTTCCAGTTTAGATAAGACTGTGGCTATCTTTTTATATTTTTCAGTACGGAGCAAACTTATCACATAAAAAATATTTGATTCATATGAATGGAGCCAAATATTTTTATCTAAAAGTGCATTGAGTACCTTGATACTTCCTTCAAATTGTTTATTTGCCACATTATATGCGCCATCTAGTAAATTTTGCGTAGCAGTACCCAATAAATTTGCCCATTCATCTTGACTATTTGCAAGAACTTTGTAATCAAAATACTTAAGCAGAAGTTGATTTTTGTATGCATCAAGCAATGAGAATACTTTGACATCTTTCGGTAAATTTTTAAATATAGCTACCCATTGATCGTGATATTTATTTAATTGATTGGTGTAATTTAAATCATGTGTCAAGTTTACCAAACACAATATCATTTGAAATCTATTTGTTCTAGTAGTTACCCATTTCTCTGCTGGTGAAATACCATAAAATAACCGATGATAGACGGTGAAAATCTTATATGCCTCTTCTACTACC
>CANISK010000125.1 GCA_947470205.1 Neisseriaceae bacterium
AATTGCTATACATGAGTCACCTCATCGTATTATTGATTGTATGTGTGATATTGTGGATTGTCTTGGCGGGGATAGAGTTATTGTCATGGGTAGAGAATTAACCAAGCAATTTGAAACAATAAGAAAATTACCAGCAAAAATATTATTAGATTTTATAACTAATGATAAAAATCAACAAAAAGGTGAATTTGTGTTATTAATACTACCAAATGCACCACATAAAAATACACAAAAAACAACTCTCACATCAGATGATATCAAGATTACCGAATTACTCTCTTTGCATCTGCCACCAAAAAAAGTGGCTCACTTGGTGTCAACTATCAACAATATTGATAAAGATTTAGTATATCAATATCTCATTCATCATAAGAACCTGGATGTCTGACAAAAGCACTCATCGTCTTTAGATTTTTTGAGTAGTCAAAATACTTCTAGTATATTGTTGTCACTCTGGTAAAATCATTGTAATAGTAGCTCTTAATGTCCATTCTGGCTGTAATGGGGTACGAACAACATTCTCATAACTACTCATGCTAAACTGAAATGGAACTTTATTTATGTAAGATACTTTACTCACCCCCAAACCAACTGGTATCATCCAATCTCCACCTTGTTGGGTAAAATCTGCTGTAATGTAAGGCATAGTAAATAACGCCCATCCACCTTCAAAATTATAAGCAATATTTGGAATAACCATAAACTGACTAAATGCAGTGGCATTACCATTTTGTCCAACTGACCACGCATTTTGAACCGAAGTGCTCATCAAAAATGGTCCGTTCGCATATCTTACAATACCCGCCACACCCAAACCATAATTTTGATCAACTCCACCAACCGTACCAAATGGTATATTTACATATGGGCCAACACCAATATTCAACCCATATGATTTATTAAGTGCGATTATGCTCATGAATTGGGCGGGGCCAAATATGTTACTATATCCTGGAGGAGCAAGCGCAGTTGAGCCAAAGTCTGGCGATACCGCACCATTTGGAACATTAAAATACGGTAAAACCGCATGATTAATGACAATAAAATCTTCATTTAATTGTACGGGTACTGTTGGTCTGAGTGAAACTTCGAAACCTGATTTATTTCCCACCGGACTTGGATTTGTCCATATAAAGTTTTGCGCTGAAAGTGGTATAAACATCAATTTTGCAAGCGGATCAACCAATTTTTCTGATAATTCAATTTCTGATTGTTTTTTTGATGAACTTGAATCTGAATTATCACTAACAGAATTTTGATTATTAAATGCAGTATTTGCTTGAGGCTCAACAGCACTCAATTTATATTTTACATTGTCTGCATATATTATATTTGTTATGCATGCTATATAGAACAATCCGCACCATTTTCTAAATTTCACCACAATCAATATCCCATTAAAACTATTGACAAGATTCACACTCTAGGTTATCTATTGAACAAAATTTTGCATCAAGAGTGATATTTGGATTGCTATTTATCTCAACCGCGTTTAACTCTCCACCGGAACCGGTGGATTTCTCAGCCGATGTTGCCGCTAAAGTTCTTAAGTAGTACGTACATTTAAGACCACGTATCCAGCAAAGTTTATACAATTCATCAAGTTTTTTTCCGGATGGTTGTGATACATATAAGTTCAATGATTGAGCTTGATCAATCCATTTCTGCCGTCTACTTCCTGCATTAACCAGCCATTTTGAATCTATTTCAAATGCGGTGGCATATATTTTTTTGATATCATCTGGTATTCTATCTAATGCTGACAAGCTACCATCAAAATATTTTATATCTGCCAACATAATCTCATCCCAAAGTTTAAGTTTTTTAAGATCATTGACTAAATATTCATTCACCACGGTAAATTCACCAGATAAATTCGATTTTACAAATATATTTTGATATGTGGGGTCTATCGAAGATGATACGCCAACGATATTAGATATGGTTGCAGTAGGTGCAATTGCCATCGTATTTGAGTTACGCATACCGTATGTTTTCACTAATTTTTTTAATTCACTCCAATTTAATGTGGAAGATTTGTCAACATCTACATATTGTGTACCACGGGCTTCTTCAAGTAGATTGATTGTATCTAATGGGAATATACCTCTATCCCATAGGCTATTTTTGAATGTGGAGTAAGCGCCACGTTCGTGAGCAAGGTTGCTTGAGGCTTGAATTGCGTAATATGATACATATTCCATTACTTTATCTGCAAATTCTACGGCATCATTCGATGCATATGGAATACGAAGTTTATAAAGCGCATCATGAAACCCCATAATACCAAGCCCAATTGGACGGTGTCTTAAATTAGATGTCTCGGCTTTTTTCACAGGATAAAAATTGATATCAATCACATTATCTAACATTCTAATTGCAAGATTGATAGTTTGTTCTAATTTATTAATATTTAGATTTCCATTATCATCAATATGGTTGACTAAATTTACTGAGCCCAAATTACATACTGCTATTTCGTCTTTATTTGTATTTAATGTAATTTCGGTACATAAATTTGAACTATGCACCACCCCAAAGTGTTGCTGTGGAGATCTGATGTTACATGCATCTTTAAAGGTAATCCAAGGGTGGCCAGTTTCAAATAACATAGTTAACATTTTTCGCCACAATTGTAATGATGAGATTTTTTTAGCACTTTTTATTTTACCCTCAAGGGCTAATTTCTCATAATTAACATATGCTTCTTCAAACTCTTTACCATATTTATCGTGCAAATCTGGTACTTCATTTGGAGAAAATAATGTCCATTCTCCTTGCTCATGAACCCTCTTCATAAAGAGATCTGGTATCCAGTTAGCCGTATTCATATCATGACAACGTCTACGTTCATCTCCAGTATTTTTACGTAAGTCTAAAAATTCTTCTATATCACAATGCCATGTTTCTAAAAATGCAACCACTGCCCCACGTCTTTTACCACCTTGGTTTACCGCAACTGCGGTATCATTTACCACCTTTAAAAATGGTATCACCCCTTGAGACTTTCCATTAGTACCTTTGATGCGTGAACCTAACGCCCTAATATTTGTCCAGTCATTCCCAAGCCCACCAGCAAATTTTGATAACAACGCATTTTCTTTGATTGCATCGTAAATACCAGCCAAGTCATCTTCTATGGTAGTTAGATAACAGCTAGATAGCTGTGAGTGTAATGTTCCTGCATTAAACAACGTAGGGGTGGAAGACATAAAGTCAAAGCTTGACAGTATATTATAAAATTCGATTGCTTTCTCTGTTTTGTTTTCTTCGTTTAATGCCAATCCCATTGCAACGCGCATAAAAAATATCTGCGGTAATTCTATTCGTTTATCGTTTATATGTAAAAAATATCTATCATATAAAGTCTGTAAACCTAAGTATTTAAATTGTAAATCTCTTTTTGCGTCAATGGAGTTAGCAATTTTTTTAATATCAAATTCTCTAAGTAATGGAGATATAAGCCCAGCCTCTATGCCACGCTCGATATATGTTGAAAAATATTCCACATATGCCTTTTGCATATCATCACGAAGGACTTCTTTGTCTAATACATCATTAATGATGGTATGGAGCAATAACCGTGCAGTTACAAAATTATATGCTGGCTCATATTCGATTAATTGACGTGCTGCAAATATCATAGACTTATAAAGCTCCACCTCGCGTACGCCATCATATATATTTTTTAAGGTTTCGTCCAGTACCATCTTTGGATCTACATCGGATAAGTCTTCGCATGCGAATTTGATAATCTGGTGGACATGATTTAGGTTTAAAAGCTTTTTTTCACCATTGGCGTTGATCACATGAATTGGTTGGGAATTTACTTCAATTCCATCAATAGATCTCTCTTTGGAGCGTTCTTCACGGTATAAAATATACTTTCTTGCAACTTCATATTCACCATTTCGCATAAGAGCAAGCTCTACTTGATCTTGAATTTCCTCAATATGTATTGAACCACCATTAACGCGACGCGTTTTCAATGTTTTAATTACAATGTTAGTGAGGTTGCTAACTTGATCTCGTACACTGTTACTTGTAATGCTATTGTGTCCATGTACTGCTATATATGCTTTGGTAATTGCGAGAGCTATTTTATTTGGATTAAATTCAACCACATCTCCAGTTCTTCTAACCACGTTATATGTGGAAAAGTCTCCCAATGGAGTAAAGAAAATGCTGTACTGGGTAGCTAATAGGTTTGCCTCTTTGGATAAATCACTCATGTTTCTTACTCCTTTATTTAATTGTCACACATTTATACTTTAGAATATACTTTAGAAATAATTTTAACTTTAGTATGACAATTATACCTTAAGTGTTCCAAAAAAAAGAATTTTCTTTTTTTGATTTTTTGTGGTATGTAAAATGGTAGTTTTGGTGATGGTTTTGGTGATTGAAGAAATTTTCTTCAGAAAAAACATGACGATATGCGTATAATAATTTTGTAAATACTTTTTTATGTACAGGTACTATCGTGGAACAACTCAACAAATCAACAAATCAAACAGTTAGAAAATAAAAAACTCCCAGATGAAAGAAAATATTTTAGCGTACAATTTAATGATAATAAATTGAATATTATAGCCAATGTAAAGTATATAAACCAAAGAATAAAAACCAATCAAGAAGATCAAATAAAAGAATTAATTGATGTAACAAAATTTTATAAATCCATACATGCTAATATTTTAGGTATATCAGACCCTTTATCTAAAGAAGAAAGGATAATTTTTAGTAACTGGATGGATGATGTTTTTAACAAT
>CANISK010000126.1 GCA_947470205.1 Neisseriaceae bacterium
CTTAAATATTATCAGGAAAAGCTTGGTAATATTGATAAAAATGCACCTCTGGAATTTATGTCGCCTGAACAACGTAATGTAATATTTGTAAATAATAAATTTAGGGTATCCCTATACAAAGCTTTGTTATATGTAGCTACGGCTAATTCCATTAAGTCTGGTGTACTCAATATGGTCTATTCAGAAAAATATCGTTCCCTAGAAGATTATCTAATTCCAAAAGAGTTATGGGAAAAGAATCGCGATGAATATCGACAGCGTGCTGAACTAACGGAATATGCAGATTGCGAAAAGACGTTAAATTTCTTAGATGATGCACTCCATGCCCGCTATGAAGAAACAAACCAAAGCATTGCTAGTGGGAATAATCCATTTTTAACATTTAAAACCGATGGATCATTTCATGTAACCACGCCAAAGCTAGACGATGCTGACACCATCCCATTAAGTGGTATATTCCCAGAGCAAAAATTCATTTCGTTGCTAGAAGCACTGGTTACTGCAGATAGTGATACTGATTTTTTGGATGAGTTCCAACACTGGCAGGTTAAGTTTCAGCAAGAAAAGCCAGCAAAAAAAGTATTCTTTGCCGGAATAATGGCTTATGGTTGTGATATTGGTCAGCATAAATTTGCTCAAATATCTAAACAGATTAATGAAAATGAACTCAATAATACGTTGAATTGGTATTTTACTCTACCAAATATTTTAGCAGCAAATGATAAGATTCTATTACGGATGGAGCAGTTGGAATTACCAAACATTAACCGTGAGCAAGGTAGCTTATTGCATACATCAAGCGATGGTCAGAAATTTGGAGTATCAGTCGACTCCCTCAATGCAAACTACGCATTCAAATACTTAGGTAAAGATAAAGGTGTCAGTGTTATGACTTTTATTGATATGCGCCAAATGATGTGGTATTCCACAGTAGTTAGCTCTGCCGAACGTGAAGCCGCGTATGTGGTTGATGGGCTTATGTACAACAACGTAATAAAAAGTGATATTCATTCTACAGATACCCATGGCTACTCAGAGTTAATCTTTGGAGTACTGCCACTACTTAGATTTGCATTTGCCCCAAGAATAAAAGGTCTTGGGCGACAAATACTTTATACTTTTCCAAGTAGGAAGGACTATTTTAGTAAGTTGCAGCAAGGCTTTAAACCAGATAAAAACATTCGAAAAGAACTGATTACGCCAGAGTGGGATGCTATTTTGCGATTTGTAGCCACAATTAAATTAAAGTTTGCTACGGCATCGCAATTATTTAGGCGTTTGAACTCTTATGCTAATCAACATCCACTCTACAGAGCGCTAAAAGAATTTGGCAAAATTCATAAAACATTATTTATCTTACAGTATGTTGATGACGTTGAGTTCCGGCAATCAATTGAAAAACAGCTAAACAAAGTTGAAGGGTCACATAAATTGGCCAAAGCCATTGCTCTTGGAAATGATCATGCTTTTCTGCAAGGAAATAAAGAAGATCAAGAAATTGCAGAAGGTTGCCGTCGATTAATCAAAAATGTACTAATCTACTGGAATTACCTTTATTTAAGCAGTGAAATAATTAAAGAAAAAAATGAAGCGCGAAAACTATTGCTAATTGAAGCTCTGCAGGGTGGCTCTATAATGCGATGGTCTCATTTTAATCTTGCTGGTGAGTATGATTTCTCGGATGAGAAAATGGTAGATTCCATTGGTTTAAAGTCACCCAAAAAACCTTTGAATAAAGGTAATTAATTTTGGAATTGGAATATTGCTATAAACGCTTGACAATAAAGTCTATTTGATCTATTTGACATTACTTTAGGGGTGAATGTTGATTAACACCCTATTACTCATATTGTGCTTGACTTATTAAATTTTATTAATTTTGTAACCACTCCTCATTTTTAGAGTTGGTGAGTAGTTATCAGTTTTATCTAGAAAAAGCAAGTGACGTATGTCCAATAATATTTTTTTTACTTTTTTTGGCAATTTTAATTTGAATATCAAATCCTAACTTATTTAGACAATGAAGTAGTTTGCTTTCTGAAACATTGAGAAATTGCCCTCTTAGTATTTTAGATAATCGTGGTTGTGGAATTCCTATAATTTCAGCTGCTTCTTTTTGGGTAAGCCCCCTTAGCTCCATCTCTTCTTTAATTTTAATAATAATTTGTGATTTTATAATTTGTTCTTCTGGATTAGGCAACCCAATATCAGCAAACACGTTACCACAACTCAAAATTATTTCAGTGTTATTTTTCATTTTTATTTACCTCGTTATTTGATTGTTCTTTTTCAATAGCAATCTTTAATCTTTTTTGGATTAAATCCATATCAGGTTTAGGTGTCGCTATACCTGAATTACTTTTTTTCTTAAAACAATGCAACACGTAAATAGTGCGTTCAAATTGTACGGTATACGCCGCTCTATAAGTACCACTAACAGAATTTTGTTTTAATTCAATAACATTAGCACCACCAAATCCAGAGAGTGTTTTTGCATTTGAAGGATATCGCCCCTCTTGGGCTTCGTGTAACCCATGCCCAAAAGCTAATTTAACCAAGTCAGGCATTGATGATAAATCATTTTTTGATGTACCCAAAAATATAACGTTTTTAATTATTTTTCTCATATTAAATTATACCATAAATGGTCTAAAATATTTTAAATATTTTTTTGCATTTAACTTGATAATGGGCATTTTAATTGCAAAAGGATTTGCTGATTTTCATATGGAATATAAGCAAATATTATCCAATGTATTAGGCCATCGGTGACGGTAGGACGATTTTAGGACATACAACCGCTAAAGCATATAAGGGTAGTAAGCAGAATGGTGCGTAAATACACGCTAAGGAAAATCTATCAATTAACTCAATGCATTACAGTTAGTATTTTAATGGTTCAGAAAACTCATCCAGACTCATCAAAATCTGTGAATGATTAACTAAACCAGTATTATTGTCCAAAAACTGCTTATTTTTGTGTCAAAAGTTCAAAAAATAAGCTAGTTAAGATGGGTGCAGCACCGCAATAATGTAATACCAATGCTTTTTAACAAATAAGAAGCATTAATCAATTTCAATTATTTAACACCATCAAAAAAAATCTTCAAATATTTATCAAAAGTATTGTAAAATATAACCTCAAGGCACTTATTATCATAACTTACTATCATAATTTAAGGCATAATAGTCATGACAGCAATAATTACACGAAATGGTGACGAAGTCACAGTGCAAATAACAATGAAATTAACAGGTTCTATGCTTGATATGGAAACAACAATTCAATCAGCAGTAAATGAAGGTGGAGCGTTAGCTACGCAAGAGGCTTTAACTAAATTTGACGCAACTGGTGTCCCAATTAAAATAGCTGGAATCACACTAACTAAGTAAAGGCAAAGTTATCAAAGAGTATCAAACACCATATGGTACATTTATGTTAGAACGTTATGTATATCAAACCTGCAATGGTGGGGAAACATTTTGTCCATTAGATGACAGAGCCAGAATTATTACAAGCTCTACACCTAAACTGGCACAAATGATTTCAGATAAGTATGCATCGCTAACAGCTCAGGCAGTAGCCAATGATTTAACAAATAATCATGGACGTAAAACTACACATAAGTTTGTGCAGCACCTTGCCGATATGCTGGGTAGTATTGCACAGGCAACAGAAGAAGCGTGGGATTATGAAATCCCCACACAGGTTGAACCAATTGCTAGCATTAGTGTTAGTCTTGATGGTACATGTATGTTGATGCGACCAATTAATAAAAATGATCCAGCTAGTAGAGCTGCAAATAAAACTCAGCTTATTGCTGAGTTCAAGATAAAAATTAAAAAAGTAACTACAGACATTGATATTTTTAATAAGATCAAGGATAATCTACGTCTTGATGGACCCAAACCTGATTGTATCTCTAAAAAAATTATAAAAAAAATCACCACTGGCGAAATAGATAATTTAGATGTATTATTGGATAATATGCACATGCCAGAACCTGGTGGATATAGAGAAGCTATGACTGGTAACATATCATTATATAATCTAGATGGAGAAAGAGTGCACACCATTTATTTAGGTGCAACTCCTGAATATGGCAAGGCTATATTTTTATCTCGTTTACAAAATGAAGTGGATAAAATAAAAAATAAATATCCAGAAGTTACATATGTTGGGATAGCTGATGGGGCTGCAAACAATTGGGAATTCTTGACTCCAAATACCCAACACCAAATACTGGACTTTTATCATGCCACAGAATATTTAGCTGGTGCATCTTATGCGTTTTTTACAGAAGATGTTAAACGGAAAGTGTGGTTACATAATATTTGCCATGAATTAAAGCATACAGAAAATGCAGCACAAACCATTCTTACTCAGATGGAAGAGCGGTTCAATCAAATTAAAGACAAGAAAAAAATATCAGATGTCATAAAAAAGAAATTGAGTGTTGCAATAACATATTTTACAAACCAATTATCTCGGATGAATTATTTTGATTATAGGGCTAAAAACTTACCAATTGGTTCTGGGGTTACAGAAGCCGCATGTAAAACATTAATAAAGCAACGCTTGTGTCGCTCAGGCATGAGGTGGAAAGACAAGGGGGCAAGGATTGTAATTGCATTGAGGGCTTTAGCTCAAACAACTGGAAGATGGACACAATTTTGGGATAGGATTGCTCAAAATGGAATTTGTGATTTAGTGGCGGCATAATTGTACATTAATCAGTCGCTGCAC
>CANISK010000127.1 GCA_947470205.1 Neisseriaceae bacterium
TATTAAAACAATTTAATACGTTATATAGTCAGAATAAAGACTGGGGAGAAATTGCTAAAGATTTAGTTGCTACATTAAACCCCCCCGGAAATGTTGATTATAAACTAAATAAAGTTAAAGATAGAGGCAGTATTACAGAGGAAGAGATTTCATTAAAACATATAATTAATATGCTATATGTTGCAATTAGTAGAGCAACCCATAATTTAATCATTATAGATGACGTGGATGGTAAGAAAAATAAAAAAAATATATTATCTGAAGTTAAACAGATTAACAATTTAATAGAAGATAAATTACCAGAGATTCAAAAAGAGCAACACCAATTAGAACAAATTGCACAAGATGATAATAGCCAAACACGAGAAGAGAGGCTAATTGACACGATAAGACATGATTTTAATCTATTAAAAGCTACCAAGCATACAGATTTATATAATGTACAGATTTTATTTGCACGCATAACGGATGCAATAGCTGAAAGTGATAAATTTAATGGTACACCAGAGGTAATTTACGCAATATTAGCTGATTATTTTATATCATTAGATGATGCAATACTTGAAAAAATAAATAAGAAAGACCTCTTTAAACTACATACTACTCCAAATATTCCTTCAGATGCTATATTAATACATCACCTCAACACCGAGCAAGTAGAAATTACTTCATATGTTGGATATGTATATGTGTTATGCCTGGCTATCTGTGCTAATAAAAAGCTTAGCTGGAAGTTAGTATGTAAGAAAGTTTTGATGCATTTATTAGAGCCTCAGGATACAAATAAAACAAAAGAAATAGTAAAGAGGTATCAACAATTACAGACCTTTTTTTCTGGTATGCCGACTGGTGATAAATCATCATATGCGGATTGCGCTTTAAATGCAGCATTTTTTACAACAGGTAATCAGCAGTCAATATTTGACACAGGAGATAGGCGTGGTAATGCTTTAATTTTTCGTTTGGATCTTTATGAACTTAGCTGCTATACTGGTGGGGTAACTTATAACCAATCAGAAAGGTCAATCCAACAGTGTGGCTACGGTGAATTATGTGATATAAATTCTGGAGCAACGCAACGAGGTGTATTCGCAAACCATAAACTTATTTTTGGTATTACCTGTAATGCCTATGAAGATAATAAGCAAATAAGTTATGAGATATGTTTTTTGTACCAAGATCACCAAAATGAGCAAAAATGTCCTATGATAACAATAAAGTTTAGACGAAACAATGATAAAATATCTATAGAGTGTAGATACAAGGAAAATAATCAGTCAATAACTCAAAAAATTAATGTAAAAAAAGATCAATTATATAACTGGGTATCTGCTAACACTAATTTATTATTTTTAGATTTTTTTGCTAAATTAGATCAAAAAATGACTTTTGGCTTTATTAATGATGGTACGGTTAAATCGAGTGATTTACCATCGCAATCAATATTTACCTCTGTAAAGAATGACAATGAGTTCTTGAGTGGATTATTCAAAGCAGCAGCAACACCAGAAGATCAAGAGAAATTCTTACTCGGAGAAATGTGCAAATATGACGATGATTATTTCTCCGTAATACTCACGTTATTACATACAATTTACCACCCTAACATATTGAGTAAATTGGCCAATAAATTATTAATAATCGCAGAACACACTACACAGATAGCAACAAATAGAGCGTTTGCTTTGTATGCGCGGGCGATTATGTTGAACGATATTGGCTGCATACACCCAGCAACTCAATTAATCTATCGTGCGTTTAGAAGAACCGCGAATATAAAATATGCTATCGCATGTCACGATGTCATCACTACCTCAATTAATAAAGATTGGGTAAACGGGTATATTCAGATGCAAGAGGCATCTATGGAAATTTTATCAAAAACAGGATCTGTCGGGTTAAAGAAAGGCATCTTTACATGTCTTGCAAAATCTATACCAAACACTATAACTCTTGCAAAATCTATACCAAACACTATAACGAGCTTGATGCTAAATGATGGTGAAGCTAGATATGAAGATGTAGACAATAATACTATCAAAATAATATTTAATATTTTTAAAATTAATCTTCTTTATAATAAATCATATGATATCAAGTATTTGGGATTAATTCAACAAAATATTACAACAATACGTAACCAATTTAACTCTGACGCGAATATAGCAAAAAATACATTTTTGGTAGAATTAATGCTTAGTTTTTATGATGTATTTTTTAAAGCACATAGCCCGATACAATATAAAATTGGAACAATGGACAAGGAGCCAGGTATAAAGGACTTCAGCGCAGGTGACCATGTGATTATACATGAAGCGGGTGCATTTGCTCTGTTCAAGGTTACTTCCGAGAAGTATTATGGAGAACTCAATCGCACAGAAGAAGATTTTCGCGAGGATAAAACAAAAAGTGATGGAATATACTGTATCAATAAGAAATATTTTCTAGTTACTAATGGCACAATAAATGAAAATTTTCAACTTATGAACAATACTAAGCGTCCAGAATGGCAAGCTAATACATTTATTAATGAGTCTAAAATAGAGACATTTTTCGCATATTACGAACCTTCTATAGAAAAAAAACCCGCAGAAGATAATGGCACATTCTCAGTTAGCGTACATAGCTTAAAAATTAATCGCGATCCGGCAATAACTATAGAAAATGCCGTACAGCAATATTTTGCAAGACCTAAAGATGAGCTTCGGAAAAGATTTTACATAAAAGATATAGAGCAAGCTAATCAGGACGCGATAAACAATCTGAACAATTATATGCGTACATGTATCGATGAATTATTGGCAACGCTCAAAGAACCTAACAAACAACTATATGATAAATGGCAAACATATAAAAGCAGTGTCCTTGATTGCAGTTTTACGGTTAGCCCCACTTACCATTCTCAAATAGGTTATCTACTTGGTATCTGATTAACTTGACAACTGACAGATGATCTTATATAATGTTTTGAGGATAATTTGTATATCACCTATTGTGGATTGGGTATTCACATATTCTACCATAAGGGCTAATTTTTGAGGCATGATGTGGTTGATGTAATATTTTTTATGGTTGGTGGATTTTTCCAATAACTCCCCTTCGTTTATCATGTGTAGGGATGCTAAATCTGTGATACCAGGTTTGACAGATAATACTATTTGTTTGATATGTTCTGGGTATATGTTTACGTATTCTAATACCTCTGGTCTTGGCCCGACTATTGACATATTGCCAATTAGTACATCATATAATTGCGGTAACTCATCTAGCTTGGTTTTACGAAGTATTTTACCAATTTTGGTGATACGGAGATCATTACTGGCAGTTACTGATGGTCCTTGTTGTTCGGCATTCATTACCATAGTACGAAATTTGTGAATGTAAAATAATCTGCCATATTTACCAACACGTTGTTGCCTGAAGAGTATAGTGCCTCTATTGGTGGTTTTGATTAATAGTCCTATTGTAATAAATATTGGGGATAAAAAAATCATCCCCAATATGGACACCATGATATCAAAAATTCGTTTTGTTAGTTGTTTTTGCATTTTAATGAATTTTGGGATTTAAAAATATAAATCAGTATACCAATTATTATCATTGGCACGCATAACCACTGCCCCATTGATAGACCAGTTCTAGTAACAAAATCAGATAAAAAGCTATCTGGTTCACGGAAGTATTCTAAGAAAAATCTAATACATCCATAAGACAATAAAAATACTCCTGATGTTGTGCCGAGTTTTCTTGGTTTTAATGTGTACACCCATAAGATAATAAATAAAATAAAACCTTCACCCAGCGCTTCGTAGATTTGTGATGGATGACGTGGTAATAATACACCAGATTGCGAGTATACCATCCCCCATGGGATATTTGAAGCTGTAAGTCTGCCCCATAATTCACCATTAATAAAGTTTCCAATGCGTCCTAATAATAAACCCATTGGAATTAAAGGTGCCACGAAGTCTGTTATCATGAAAAAACTTTGTCGATATTTTTTTGCAAAAATATACGCTACAATAAATACCCCAAGCATACCGCCATGAAAAGACATGCCACCGGTGTATATTTTTAAAATATCCAAAGGGTTATTTAGGTAATACATTGGTTTGTAAAATAAACAGTATCCTATCCTACCACCCAGAACCACACCTAATGCACCGTAGAAAATAAAGTCATCAATCAGTTGGTTTGTCCAGAATGGGCTTGGATATTTTTTTAAGCGCCATTTACCCATCAGGACAAAAAACAGAAAACCTATCATGTACATGATGCCATACCAATGGACTTGAATGATGCCTAAATCTAATGCTACTGGGTTTATTTGTGGATAAGTCAACATATGTATTCCTTTGTGGGTGTATTTTTAACGACTAAAAAACAAATGATATATATTTTAACACTATAATCTAATTCTCTATTATTTTTTATCCACACAAAATTAGAAAAAACCATAAAAGTTTGATTTTGAAGAGATTTTCTTCAAATTAAATATTTACAATTGTGTATAATAGATGATCTATGCTCTGCTTTAATATTGATCTATATCAAATATTATTTAAATACAGTGCAAACTGTTTATTTAAGATTTGACGTATACTCTTCGTTTTTGAACGATGGATGCTGTTAAAAATAAAAGTTATTTCTTACGTACCAGCAGCATACAGCATTCATAAATTTTTTATTTTCGACGAGTGCCAAATTTCAAATGACTTGGAGTATATTTATATTGGAATCA
>CANISK010000128.1 GCA_947470205.1 Neisseriaceae bacterium
ATCTGGTAGAGCTATCCAAGGAAAACCCTGCGTACCAGATCCAATTTTACCGCCAACACCAAATAAAAAAGGGCGCAATATTTTTATAAACACGCCTCCTTTTGAGCTTAACACCACACCAAACCTTGTAATTGTATGTATGCCTTTATAATTTAGAACTGCCAATTCCCATTTTTTTGTAATTTCTTGAGAAAAATTTGCGTAATGATTATAATCAATAACGCTATCATCATCCTGTGGGATGTCTGTATTATAAATACCTACCGCACTTGCAGAAATAAAATGTGCGTTATGATTAAACTGATTAAATATTGTAACCAATTTATTAGTTACACCCATTCTACTTTCGATAATTTCAATTTTGCGTGATGACGTCCAACGTTTATCACCCACATTGGCACCCGCTAAATTTAATACTACATCTATAGATTTAACTAGATTGGGATTGTTATAAATATCATTTAATGTGTAATGATTGGCTATTTTATATTGACTAATCAATATAAAATCGTACTTATCTTTAAATACATCAATAAAATTCTGTGCTATAAAACCATTGCTACCAGTTATTAATATCTTTTTCATATTAAATACTGTACGCACTATCGCTATCGTATTCCATAGTCTCTACCACATTAATGGCATTACCTGAGATCACAGACTGAATACGTGAAATAATCATTTCAAGCGCTGCCCGATTTGAACCATGCGGAATAATGATGTGGGCTTTACGTTTGGTGGGCTCTACAAATTTACGGTACATTGGACGAACAAATTGGGTGTACTGTTGAAGCACACTTTCTAAAGTTCTACCGCGTTCTGCTATATCTCGCCTAAGCCTACGCATAAGCCTGATATCTGCAGCTGTATCAACAAAAATACGTAATGACATTTGATTGCAGATATCATTATCCCAAAGGGCAAATATACCTTCCACAATAATCACTTTCGCTGGCAATACTGTTTTGGTTTCTATTTTGCGAACATGTTCTTTGAAGTCGTATTCAGGAATTTGTATAGGGACTCCGTGGTAGAGATCGTTTAGTTGTATTTTTAATAAGTCCCAATCAAATGCATCTGGATGATCAAAGTTGACCATTTGTCGGTGTTCGCGATTAATATTTACTAAATCCTTGTAATAATAATCTTGCATCAGTACTGCTACTTTATCCAAACCAATTGCCTTAATAATATGTTCAACCACAGTGGATTTGCCCGAGCCAGAACCACCGGCAACTCCAATAATAAAACTTTTCATAATATACCATCTTTCAGTAATAGCTCTTTAAGTAATTTTATCTCATCACGACATATTGCCGCTTTTTCAAATTCCAAATTCTCCACGTGTATTTTCATTTGTTTCTCGGTTTGTTTAATTGTCTTTAAAATTTCTTTATCAGACATATTTTTTGGTAATTTTATTTCAAAATGAGATTTTTTTGCTGTTTTGTATATACCATCAAGAATATCCACAATTGGTTTATTTAATGCGGTTGGAGTGATGTTATGTGCTAGATTATATGCAATTTGAGCTTCTCGTCTTCGTAGCGTTTCTTTTATAGCTCTATCCATTGAGTTTGTCACCTTACAGGCATAAAATATAGCTCGTCCGTTTAGATGTCTGGCTGCTCGACCTACGGTTTGGATAAGAGAACGCTCTGAACGTAAAAACCCCTCTTTATCTGCATCTAATATTGCAACCAAACTCACCTCCGGCATATCTAAACCTTCGCGAAGTAAATTGACGCCCACTAATACATCAAATAATCCAAGTCTTAGGTCTCTGATAATCTCCACTCGCTCTATAGTGTCTATGTCTGAATGAATATATTTGATTTTAATGCCCAAATCACTGTAATATTCTGTAATTTGCTCCGCCATTTTTTTAGTTAAAGTGGTAACGAGTACTCGCTCTTTTAGTGTGACCATGGCACGAATTTCATGCATCAAGTCATCTACCTGAGTAGATACGTCTCGTATCTCAATTACAGGATCTATTATACCAGTTGGTCTGACTAATTGTTGTACCAAATTATCTTGATGTTGGCCTTCGTAATTGCCAGGGGTGGCTGACACAAAAATGGTTTGTGGCATACGAGACTCAAATTCATCAAATTTAAGCGGTCTATTATCTACCGCAGAGGCCAATCTAAAGCCATAATCTACCAAATTTTGTTTTCGTGCTCTATCTCCTAGATACATTCCGCCTATCTGGGGAATTGTCACGTGAGATTCATCAATAAACAAAATAGCATTTTGGTGGAGATAGTCTATTAATGTTGGCGGAGGAAACCCTGCCGGACGATCCGTTAAATGTCTTGAGTAGTTTTCAATTCCCTTGCAAAAACCTATTTCATGAAGCATCTCTAAATCAAACTCAGTACGTTGTTTAAGCCTATGAGCTTCTATCATTTTACCTTGTGCTTCAAAGTTTTTCACACATATATCTAGCTCACTATGAATTGAGACACAAGCCTTATCCACAAGCTCTTTTGGAGTGACGTAATGAGATGAAGGGAAAACTGTAAACATTGCGATTTTTTGTTTTATTTTACCAGTTAGCGGATCAAATAAAAATATCCCCTCAATCACATCATCAAACAAACTTATCCGAATTGCTTCATCATAATGTTCCGCTGGGAATACGTCAATCACCTCGCCTCTTATTCTAAAAGTACCGCGTGCGAAATCTGCATCAGCTCTTTTATATTGCATATTCACAAGCTGGGAAATCATGTCCCGTTGAGTATGGGTATCGTGCTCTTTAAGGTGAAGAATCATTTTCTGATATGCCTTTTCATCCCCAATACCATATATTGCAGATACTGTTGCTACTATTATTACATCCGTTCGTTCTAACATGGATTTAGTGGCAGATAAGCGCATTTGTTCAATATGGTCATTTATGCTTGAATCTTTTTCGATATATAAATCTTTGTGGGGGACGTATGCTTCTGGCTGATAATAGTCATAATAAGACACAAAATACTCCACCGCATTTTCTGGAAAAAAGTCCCTGAATTCGGAGTATAGTTGTGCAGCTAGGGTTTTATTATGTGCCATGATAATTGCACAACGACCGGTTTGCGCAATAACATTCGCCATGGTGAATGTTTTACCCGATCCCGTCACGCCAAGCAATGTTTGGTGTTTAAGGTTATTGTTTAAGCCATCTACAAGAGATGCTATCGCATTTGGCTGGTCTCCTGTGGGCACAAAACTGCTATTTAGCTTAAATGGACTATTTGGATATGAAATTAATTTACTCATGATAGATATATACTCACAGTATTTGAAAGTTGTCACTCGTCGAAAATAAAAAATTTATGACGCAGTATACTATAGCATATAAGGAATAAATTTTTTGTTTTCAATAACGTCCAAGTTTTAAAGACGAAGAGTATATTGTATCATCAATGCAATGAGAGTGGATATATACAATATTTAATTATGATATAATATAGGATGTTCAATTATACATAAGAGTATTACACATGAAATTATTCAATCAAGAAATTACTACTTTAAGTAGCACATTTAGTACTGTTCGAGATATTATTCGGTTTATGGTTAGCACATTTAATGAACATCAATTATACTACGGACATGGCACTACCAATGCATTTGATGAAGCCGTATACCTAACACTTGAAACACTACATCTTCCAGTAGATGATCTAAACCCATATTGGGACGCCAAATTATTACCCAGTGAAATAAACGCCCTAATAACCGTATGCAAAAAAAGAGCAATTGATAAAATTCCTGCTCCATATATTACTGGTAAATCATATTTTATGGGTTATGAATTTTATGTAACCAACAAAGTGATTATTCCACGTTCTTTTATAGCGGAGATTATCCTTAATAATGGACTAGATAATTACGTATCACACCCTGAGCTGATACACAATGTACTTGATTTATGTACTGGTAATGGCTCTTTGGCTATAATTGCTGCAGATTATTTTTATGAAAGTCATGTAATTGCAAGTGACATTGATAAAGATGCTTTGGATGTTGCCACAACAAATATTCAAAAACATGGACTAGGGGATAGAATTAGCGTAGTTTCATCAGATTTATTTAGTCAACTGAATAAATATAAAAACACATTTGATTTAATTATCACGAACCCACCATATGTTGATACACAAATTATGAGTACTCTTCCTCAAGAGTATCTACACGAACCACATATTTCACTAGATGGAGGGGTTGATGGATTGTTGTTTATTGATAACATCCTAAAAAATGCACGAGATTACCTCACACCTTTTGGCATTTTGGTAGTTGAAATGGGAAATAACCAAGAAGAACTCATGAGCAAATATTCAAAATTAAATATAACATGGCTAGATACATCTAATAATGAAGGATTTGTTTTTATTGTCGCTAAAAAAGATTTAGATGAATATTATAGCTAACTCACATGAATAACAGTATTTTTGATGTGGTTTTATTTGAACCTGAGATCCCGCCAAATACGGGGAACGTGATTAGATTGTGTGCAAATATAGGGTGCGCCTTGCATTTGGTAGAGCCATTAGGTTTTACATTACACGATCAAAAACTAAAACGAGCTGGGCTAGATTACCATGAATATGTATCTGTCATTGTTCATAAAAATTGGGAATATTGTTTAAAATATTTATCTGGGCGGCGTTTTATTGGGGTTGAGACATCTGGGGAGACAGCGTATTCAGACATGAAGTATCAAAAA
>CANISK010000129.1 GCA_947470205.1 Neisseriaceae bacterium
CAAATTCGGCATTAGTTTTGGCATTCATTTTTAGTTGCTCTTGTTTTATTTCTTGATACCGAGAATATTTGCCAAGATACACATTGAGCGTGCCGCGATCTAATTCTATAATTTTATTCACTGTTTTATCTAGAAAAGATCTATCATGGGTGATAAGTAAAACACTGCCATTAAAGTTATTTATGGTACGTTCTAACCATTCTATTGTATTAATATCTAAGTGATTGGTGGGTTCATCCAATAATAAAACATCAGGCCTCGTAACAATTGCCTTTAATAATGCTACCTTTTTTCTAACACCGCCTGAGAGGTCTGATATATATTGATTTCCCATGAGGTTTAATTCTGATATTGCGCTATCTATGATGTTTGTGGTATTCCATGCATTTTTTTGTTCAATTTCTTCTTGTAAATGAGATAATTTACTAATGAGACTTAGTTCGTTATTATGCTTTAATGTATCTAATGTGTTGTAATATTCTTTAAGCGTCTTACTAATATCCCCGCAACTCTCAAATAATTCTTCAAAAATAGTATTATTGGGATTTAATATGGGTTCTTGAGCTATATATAAAATTTTAAGATTATCAGAAATGGATATTTGTCCATTATCTAAATCTACCACACCTGCGATTGCTTTTAGTAAAGAAGACTTGCCCGAGCCATTTCTACCAATTAAGCCGATTTTATCATTTAATTCAATGCTAAAATTTACATTATCAAGTAATATATGATGCCCAAAAGCTAAATGAGCTTTTTCAATAGTGATTATTGCCATGGTTTAATTCACATATGTAAGATAGTGATTATATTTGTGATTACTGCCTCGCACAGTTTGTTGAAATTCATCTTTTAATTTGTTAAAAATTGGATAATCTTTAGAATTGCCAATAATTACATCATCTAATGATCTCATTTGAGTGAGCTCTACTGCGGTTCCAGTAAAAAACACTTCGTTGGCATTTTTAACATCTATTGGCGTGAGATTACATTCTTGTATCTTAATATGTAAGTCTCTTGCTAATTTGATCACGAAATCACGCGTGATACCGGGTAATATGGTGCCTAATTTTGGAGTGTAGATTATGTTATCTTTTATAACAAAGATATTTGCAGAAGAGCATTCTGATACGTATCCATCAGCATCTAACATCAAAGCCTCATGATAATGAGTATCATCTAACTCTTGCAGAGCAAGCATTCCATTCACATAATGTCCACAGATTTTTGCATCCACTATGGTGGATTTTGGATGAATGCGAATATAACTACTGGTTTTAACATCCAATCCATGCGGATGAGTATTACCATGATATTTACCCCATTTCCAGCATGCAATTACTGTTTCTGTTTTATTTTTTACACCTACGCCTAAAGTACCATAACCATTGTATGACAGTGTTCTGATGTAAGCCTCATCTAAGTTATTGACTTTAATGGTATTTATAATTGCTTGTTTGATTTCGTCAAAAGCGTATCCGTGTTTTAGCTTTATTGCGTTACTTGAAAAAATAAATCTTTCAACATGTTCATCCAGTCTGAATATTGCTGTATTGTCTTTGGTTTTATATGCTCTAATCCCATCATACACGCCACTACCATAATGTAGACCATGTGAAAGGGTGTGAGTGGTGGCATTACTCCATTCAATAAATTCACCGTTTATCCAAATATAAGCTGTTGCATCCATTTTATTTTATATATCCATTAAGAAAATAGTTCATGAGCTTTTTTGAGGGTTTCATCTAATTTAACAATATCCCCTCCACCTGATTTTGCAAAATCTACCTTACCTCCACCTTTACCACCCAATGTTTTTAAAAGTGTATTTAAAATGGTATTAGCCTGATATGTCTTGATAAGACTTGGGGTAACTGACACTAAAAGACATGCGGCTTTATTTTCAGTAAATGCTAATATGATTATACCACTATGAATTTGGTCATATAATGCATTCAATGTTGCATTTGCAGTAAGAGTGTCTGTGTCGTTTAATGTGGTAATAAGTAACTGTAGGTCTTCTTTTATAGTTACTACATTTTTTAGTATTGTTTTTGCATAAATAATTGCAAATTTACCCTTAAGTGATAAAAGCTTTTCTCGAATCTTTTTGTTCTCATCATTAGATGCACGAACTTTATCTAAAATAATATCATTAGACTGGGCTTTGAAGGTGTTGCGTAATGAATTTAAAATACGTAAATTAGTTTGCATTCTTTTAATTGAAATATCTCCCGTGATAGCCTCAATTCTTCTCACGCCATTACTCACACCAGTTTCACTGATAATTGTAAATAAACCAATATCACCCGCATGTGCGGCATGCGTTCCTCCGCATAATTCTTTAGAAAAATCCCCCATGCTAATTACACGGACGTTGTCATGGTATTTTTCACCAAATAACGCTGTGACGTTATTTTCAATCGCATCAATATATTTCATATCCTGAGATGTAATTGGATAATTAGTCATAATTGCATGGTTTACAATTGCTTCAATTTTTTGTATCTGCTCTTCTGTTAGTGGCATGTTATGGGCAAAATCAAATCGTGTGTATTCACTGCACACATAAGAGCCTTTTTGTGTGGCACCAATGCCAAATACTTCATGTAATGCTTTATGTAGTAGATGAGTTGCCGAGTGATTTCTTTTTGTGGCTTCTCTTTTTGCAATATCATACTCCACCCTTACCTCATCTCCAATCTCTAAACACCCACCTGACACAATACCAATATGCCCAATTACATCTTTTTTAATTTTTTGAGTGTTATCAACTGTAAATATGCGATCTTTGGTGTTAGTATTGTAAATAATTCCAGTATCTCCAACTTGCCCACCACCTTCAGGGTAGCATACTGTTTTATTTAATACGATAACCCCATTCTCTGTTTCATTTAATGTCTTTACTGGTTGATTATTTTTGTCAAATAGTGCCACTATTTGTGCTGTGGTGTGTGGTGTATCGTATCCTTCAAAAACAGTAGGGCTACCATCATATTTATATGTATTATTTATTTTAAATTTACTATTAGATTTACCGCGTAATTTTTGTTCATTCATGAGTCTGTTAAATTCATCCATATCCACCGATACATGAAATTCTCTACATATATCAACTGTGAGATCAATAGGAAAACCACATGTGTCGTATAATTTAAACCCAATATCGCCGGGTAAAATATCATCCTTTTTGAAGCTTGACAATGTATTTTCAAGTAATTTCATTCCGTTATCAATGGTTTGATAGAATTTATCTTCTTCAGTTTGAATGGTGCTTTCAATATGTTTTTTATGAGTGATAAGCTCTGGGTATGTATCTCCCATTTCTTGAATAAGGGTATCTATCAATTTATAAAGAAATGACTGTCTCATATTAAGCTTATACCCATGTCTGACAGCTCTTCTGATTATTCTTCTTAGTACATATCCACGACCTTCATTGGATGGAATAACACCATCCGCAATAAGAAATGAAATAGAACGAATGTGATCCGCTAATACTTTTAATGATGGATTTATCAAATCTTTGCACGACACTACTGCTGCGAGTTTACTAATAAGCGCTTTAAAGATATCTATTTCATAGTTACTATGTACGTTTTGAATAACTGCCGCTATTCGTTCCAGACCCATACCGGTATCTACAGATGGCTTAGGCAGTGGATGAAGCTCCCCGTTGCTGTCTCGATTGTACTCCATAAATACACAGTTCCAAATTTCAACATATCTATCACCGTCTTGAGAATTAGTTCCCGGTAAACTACCTAGTACTTTTTCACCATGATCATAGAATATTTCCGTACACGGTCCACAAGGACCTGTGTCTGCCATTTGCCAAAAGTTATCTGAACCCTCACCATATGGTTTATCACCAATTTTAATTATCCGTTCTTTACTAATTCCAATAATATCTAACCATATGTGGTAAGATTCATCATCTGCATCATATACTGTAATATATAACTTTTGTGATGGTATTTTGAGAATATTGGTTAAAAAATCCCAAGCAAATCGTATTGCATCTTTTTTAAAATAATCACCAAAACTAAAATTACCCAACATTTCAAAAAAGGTATGGTGACGAGCCGTATAGCCCACATTTTCCAAGTCATTATGTTTACCACCTGCTCTTACGCATTTTTGCGCTGAGGTTGCTCTGACATATGGTAAAGCTTCATTACCAAGAAAAACATCTTTGAATTGGTTCATTCCCGCATTTGTAAATAAGAGTGTGGGGTCATTTGTTGGGACTAATGAACTGGATTTTACCACTTCATGATTATGTTGTTTAAAATAGTCCAGAAATTTTTGTCGAATTTCTTTAGTTAACATATTTTATTGCCCTAGATTAATGTTAATGTTAATAGTCCATATTATAACATAACCATATATTATACTCAAAGTCATTTGAAATTTGGATGAGGCGAAACTGAGTACATGATACATTTTTTACATATCACTCTAATTTGACATAAGAAATTAACAAACACTGTCATTCCCGTGACAACGGGAATCCAGTTTTACGACACCCATTGCTGAATTTTAAAATGCGAGTATTTATATTTAAATGGATTCCCGTCGTCACGGGAATGACAGTGTTTGTTATTTCATTATATTTAAATTATATTCAACTCATTGTTAATAAATGATTTATTATATATATAAAAAATGTATCATGTACTAAG
>CANISK010000130.1 GCA_947470205.1 Neisseriaceae bacterium
GATATGATCTTTATCAGTGCCAATCTCTATGAACACAATTTCATAGCGTTTTTCCAGTTCTAAGCATGTATCTTTTATCACCGTATCTACGGTAGTACTTAGCACCACTCTCCTGTATTTTGTGGGAAATACCAAATGGTATAGTAGTACTGTGACATTATGTTCTTTATGGATGTATTTACTTTTATTCATCCCATAATTATACTAGTGTCGCGGCAAGCCGCGAGGAATTATACCCATAGAGATTAATGAATAGTGTTAATAAATAAATGAAGGTGTGATAAAATCTACAAAATAATATTAAACTTAACCATTAGATTGCAATAAAACAACTTATGAATAATGCATTTGCCACTACAAATAAAGGATTAGAAAATCTCTTAAGCCTGGAACTTATAAAACTAGGCGCAACCAATACTCAAATAACCAACGCTGGGGTGAAATTTGTCGCTTCCTATGACGCGTTAATGCAAATTAACCTCCATAGTGCACTTGCAAGTAGAGTATTGCTTGAAGTCACATCGGAGCCTTATGCTACAGAATCTGATATTTATGATATTACTTATGATGTAGACTGGGATAAATACTTTAATGTGGATAACACCATTAAAGTGCATACCACAGCAATTAACTGCTCACTTAAAAGTCTAAATTTTATTACCCTAAAAGTAAAAGATGCCATTTGTGATAAATTTGTCAACGAAACAAGCAAAAGACCAGATATAAATAAAGACAATCCAAGTGTTCGTATCTATAGCTTTTTAGATGCAGATAATATTACATTATATGTGGATACTTCTGGAGAAGGTCTTTTTAAACGTGGTTATCGACAGAATAAACTAGAAGCACCCATTAAAGAAAACCTCGCAAGTTCTTTAGTTTTACTTAGTGGTTGGGATAAAAATACCCCATTACTAGACCCAATGTGTGGGAGTGGTACTATTATAATTGAAGCGATAAGTCACGCGATTGGATTAGCCCCTGGGATTAATCGGGATTTTGGTTTTGAGAATTTAAAATGTTTTGATTTGAACAAATGGGGAAAAATCAAAAAAGATGCAATTAATCAAATCAATATAGATGTTGATTTATCAATATTTGCCAATGACATTGATAGAAATGCGGTAGAAATTACCAAAGATAATATTGCATTTTTTAAAATGAGGCTATCAAAAATAATGCCTGATTGCAATCTCGCAATAGAAAAATTAATTGATAAAATACAATATTCATCATGTGATTTTTTACATCTAAATAAACCTGCACCTAATGGTGTAATTATAACCAACCCACCTTATGGTGTGAGACTAGACGAACAAAGGACATTAGCCCAATTCTACCCACTTCTTGCGACACATCTAAAAAATCAATACACCGATTGGGTTTGTTATATCCTCACATCAGACTTAACCATGCCAAAACTCATGCGTCTTAAACCCTCCAAAAAAACTCCATTATTTAACGGAGCGCTAGAATGTAGATTATTTGAGATAAAAATTGTTGCTGGATCTAATAGATAGCGTTAAATGGGGGTGGTATATGAAAAAGATTTTAATATTATACACTGGTGGTACTGCTGGTATGGACTATACAGACCAAGGGCTACGTGTGATACCAAATTTATTTCAATCCCAAATACAGACCCTAGACCCAGTAATGGACGTATCTCTTAATTTAATTGAATATGAGGACTTGATTGATTCATCGGATATAAACTTCACTCATTGGGTGAAAATCATCACCGACATCAAAACTCATTATGACAAATACGACGGCTTTGTGGTAATTCATGGTACAGACACCATGGCATATACTGCAAGTATTCTTGCTTTTGCACTACGTGGGCTTAGTAAACCCGTTATTATCACAGGAGCACAGTTGCCACTTGTGCATAGACGAAGTGACGGCTGGGGAAACCTCATTGACGCTATTTATGCCGCCACTCAAGATGAACTACACGAGGTAGCACTCGCATTTAACCATAATCTGTACCGCGGTTGCAGAACACAAAAAATTAGCACCAATAGATTTCTTGGGTTTGATTCAGTAGATGAAGAGCCACTGGCAGAGTTTGGTATTGATATTATGTGGCATAAACGTAGATGGAGAGAGGCAAATTATAAAACATTTAGCCCGATTATCCCACAAGATGTAAATATATTAAATTTGGTATTATCCCCTGGTTTTACTACGTCATTTATTGCCGACACTCTACAAAAAACAAATAATATACATGCGGTGGTGTTTCAAACTTATGGAAGTGGCACAATCCCCATGCGAGATACACATCTCACAGACGCAATTAAAAATATAACTAAACGTGGTGTGGTGGTAGTTAGTGTCACTCAGGTGATAGAGGGGCGTATCTCTAGTGATTATAGTAATAGTAAACTTAGTCACTTAGGGGTGGTTGGTGGATGCGATATGACACCTGAGGCAGCTCTTGCAAAACTTTGGATATTGTGTTCCATGGGGCTATCACCAGAACGCATAAAATATGAGATTGGTAATAGCCTAGTTGGTGAACTCACCATATGAATGTTTATTCGTGAAATTTCTTTTGATATTGATAGCATTTGTAATTTCAGGACAAAAACTCATACCCATTTTTTGTAATTGTTCGTCACTGTATGGAGAAATATATTGCAAAATTGAATCACCTCCAAAAAAGTTATACTGGTAGTGACAGAAGTTAAGGCCTAATTTTTCTGTTAAATTACATAGTTTATATTGTGAATCTAAATAATAGATATTCGTGCCATGCTTTACGAAATATTTATTTTCTTTCGCGCCTCCAATTTTTGCTCTATCTTCCATTAGATATTGTTGTATCTGAGTTTGAGTTTTTTCTTCTTTTTCATCAATAACATGAAAAGGATCCAATTTTAAGTTTGGATTATCTTGTGGAATGTTGATTAATTTTTGCGGCATAAGTAATTCAAAATGTTCATGGTATAATAATTCAAGATATTCGGGATTGTTTTTATCTTGCTGATACTCTTGCTCTATAATCCCAGATTGTGTATATGTGTCATGAATTTTGATATTTATTGATAATTGTTTAGCTATAGATTGAATAATATTGTCATCTATTGATTGATCATACTGTAAAATAATATTTTTATTTTGTATTCTATTATGATTGGAATAATTGCCACATAATGCAATCGCACGCATAAATACCCGCATGCAAATATCAAAAATTGCCCCATATTCATTCGATAATCTTGCAAGCTCATCATCAAAATGTTCGTGAGTTTTTCTTTTGTCTACACATTCAATGAATTTTGACATTAATCGCATTACTGCATCAGCGTTTAATCCACTGCGAAATAATTCAGGATTTTTTTGATAATTAAGTATTTGATTAATTTTTTCTGTTAAGATTGTTTTATTGTGCTCATAAGTAAGTTGTTTTGATAATTTCTCTCGTGAATCATCATTATACATACATCCGTAAAATATTGAACTGTAACCGTCGTTATTGGGTGCACTTCTTGAAGATCTACGCGATAACTGCGTAAGATTTGCTTGTCGGTACTGCAATGTTTCTTTCTTCGACGTTTGCCCTTGGTTTAACTCTAGTAATTTATCCCCTACAGGCAGAACCTTTTGAATACATGAATCATCTGGATATTTATATTCATTTTCATTATTAACTAAACTGATATCCGATTTTAATGCTACATTAATATTACAAGTATTTTGAATGTTTGTTAGTATATCCTTAAATATATTTATTTTATAATCTAATTTATCTGCTAATCCAGGATAATAATCGCTCCATCCAGTGACAGCATAATGTAAACCAAGTGTTTTCATAAAATCTTCTAATGGTTGATGGTTGCTTAATAGTTTAAATATTTCTCTATGTTCCTGTATTGAATGTTTAGAATTTTTATCCTTTGCCTCAAATATACTTTTTATTACATTTGGATTGGATTGCAAATAATGTGCAATTAGTGAAATATATGAATGTTCGTAGTCTGTATTGGTATTGCCTTGAGGTAAAATTTTATTTATTTTACTCACAGATTCCAAATGGATATTTTTGTGTTCACTCGTTGAATAATGATCTACGGTACGTGTAAAGTTAAATTTTACATCTTGGGGTATTTTTAGTTTATCCAATGTGAGCTTATTCATATCATCTACACTATTTACATCCTCTAGAGATGAGCTAGTTAGGTATTTATATAACCCCGCCAACCTTTCTAAAGAATTTTCCCACCCACCTAATTTCAATCCAATTTTATTTAGTATATCACGAATTAATTTAGATGATGAACGCATATCTTCTAATGCCTTATTGGAATTCTCATAAAGTTTAATAGCATCATCGGATGTGAATTTTTCTCCAATTTTGATTATAGTGTTTAAGATGTTGTGTTTTTCTAAAACTTTTTTTAATTCAATCTTCAAGAGTGATATGCGGTATTCTTTGTTATCTGAATATAAATCAAAAAAAGATTTAATTTGATCGTGATATTGATCACTAATTGACTTATAATTTTTTATATCTTCATTATTTAGGAGGATATAAAAAATAATTACTACCATTTGGCATATTAGACTTCTTGCATAACCTATAAAAGTGCCAATTTATGTCATTCCCGCGCAGGCGGGAATCCATTCAATGTAGATAGTCACCTTTTAAAATGAATGTTGGGTGTTGTAA
>CANISK010000131.1 GCA_947470205.1 Neisseriaceae bacterium
AAAAAAATCAAATAATAAACTACATATGATCCAAAGAACATTATTGGAGGATGTAACAGCATCTTGATCTTTGCTACATGAGAATATAAGTAAAACTATCGAAATTAGCGTATTAATAATGGCAAAAATTACTATAATTTTATGTGCAAACGATAATATCCTTAACGTCTTATCGGATAACCTATGCCCACCTAGTAGCTTTGTGGTCTTATTGAGTAAATTTGTAATCTCGGGAGTAATATATAGAGTGTCCTGTAATGCATCCACAACATCTAAGTTATGCAGATGAGACTCATTTAGTTGTAAGTAACATATGAGCATAAGATGTTGTAGAAAGCCATGCAATTCATCTGGACTAAAATCTTGTACACTATTCGCAAGCACATTCATGTACTCTTTAAATCTACCTGACACATTTGTTGTATTATTATTAGAAAACAATTGTTCAAATGGATTTTCTGTGGATAAAAGTTGATGCTCTAAATCTAAAGGTTGAAATGCTCTTTGGGGTTGAAAAAATTTACCGTTATGGTTTTGTGGTTGTGGTTGTATTAGCTGATTTAGACGTATTTCTTGTAATGGCTGTTGAGATGTTAATTCGCCTGTTGTACGGTGAGTATTCATTATTGTTCCTTTTAGAATTATAATAACCACCCAACAATCCGATGAATAAACATAACTACTGAATGATTAACGTAAGATACTAAGTGCTAGAATAATTTATTTTTAATTTATTCTTAATTGCATTGTATTATAAATCACATTGTTTTCAGATACTTAATTTAAGTATAATAATTCACTACATATCTGATAAATATAATTATGCACTAAGATTGTATTTATAAATATTGCAAATCTAGTCACTAATGCAATTAAAAGGATTGGCAGTGTGGTTTACGGGATAAATTTGTGTCATCAGAAAAATATTTTAAAAAAATTCATTTGTGAGCTCATGATATTAATGTTACGAAATTGGTGTAATTTTATTATCTAGTGTGATATAATTAATATTATGTTGATGATTATTTATAAGAAGGAAGGCGTGATATGAAAAATTTAACTATTCATTGTAAAGATTTTGACTTAACTGATGCAATTAAAAATTATCTAACTGAAAAGCTCTCACATTTATTGAGATATCTGCATCACAACGAAGATGATATTAGTTTTAATTGTAGACTCGGCAAGGTGGCAAATAGCAAAGAAAAAGGTAAGATATATTACGTAGAAATAAGCATTCACACCCCAGATAAAAACTATGGTAGCAGAATAGAGGCTGAAAATACTTATGAGGCAATTGATTTAATCAAAGATGATTTGGCAAGTAACATCACTCACCATAAAGATAAAATGCGCACATTGAACAAAAAAATGGCGCAAGAATTTAAAGAGGAATTAAGAGACACGGAATAAGAAAATTTGCTATTTTATAACACTGTCATTCACTAGAATCTTGCTTAGCGAATGATAGTGTTGGCTGAGATTAATATAGATCAATTGTTAAATTTGTGTTAATAGGCAATTATACTAATTTAACTTTAAGCCTAACATTTTCACCATTTTCTTATATATTGGTTTAAGCGCCTCCACGCAGTAGTCTTTTCCATATAGTTTAGTAAAAATTGTATTGGAGCATTCGATAGTTAAAATCGCATTTCTTATCTCCTGACTAATTGCTAATTTTTGAACATTTGACCATTTATATTTGTCTTTTAAACATGCATCATTAAGAGCAATAGCTTTTGATAACCAATATCCACCCAACAATCTATAGCGATTAAATGCAATATTGTCCTTATTCTGCAGATAACCGAATTTGTAAACACTTGACATCTCCATAAAAATAAGACCAAGAATGTAAGATGCTTCATGTTCAAATATTGTAGATGATAATTGTTTTAATTCAACAAAGAAATCATCAAGTATCTGCTTATGATTTTGAGTAAATTCCAAGGATTCGGCTTTTACTACTATCGAATATGGTAATTGTTGAAGTTTTTCATTGTCTATTTCACCATCCAATTTCTGCGTCATTAAATGATTTATTATCTGAAAAAAATCACCAGCTGGAATAACTTCTGTTATATCTCCATTGTTATTTTTTATATCAATCTCACCATTAAGTAGAGTGTCGTCTTTAAAATTTGCGATTAATTTTTTCTTAAAATCCAGTGAAAGAGTAATATCTTGATTGAGGTCTGATGTGATCTGATAACAAATCTCTTCTAATTTTTGACTTTGTTCTAAGGTGACATTAAATTGGTACTGTGTAATCATTTTTGTGATTATTGAATAAATATGCTTAGCGACTACATTAGATGCTGTAAATTTATTGCTTATTAGATTTTTCAGATACTGTGGCAACCTAATATTATGAAAATTATTTAAGCTAAATGATTGTGATTCTATAGTTATTCCATTGTCTTTATCTGATTTGGTGAAAAAATTTAGGTGAAATTGCTCTAAAGTAAATCCAGCGGTATTTTTGCTATTCAAATAATCTAAATTTCGTAAAGTAAGTAAAATATTTTCTTGAGTTTTGTTATTTTCAACAATAAATATATTTAAAATGGTGTCATCTGTAGCATCAAAAGTACTAAGCTTGCAATAATTAACAGCACATTCAAGTTTTTTTCTATATATTTCAGGAATATTCTTATTCTTTAGGATACTTAATATATTCTTATATGACCGACAAGGTAAAGTGTTTAGTACGTAATCATAATACACCTTTGGGGCGTTTGTTTTTACAGTTTGATCGTAGGATATTACCTCTTGGTAAATTTCATTATATTTAGTTTTCTTAAATTCATCAATAGCTACATTCCACTGAAAGTATTTGCTAATAATTGCATAACTTGCCTGATAGTTATCTTCTGAAATTGTTATTTCCCTGAATATCCAACAAGTCACTAATAAGTTTATTTTCTACCAATTGCTATATAGCATTATGTTCCGGAGGGGAAATCAAGAAATTATTTCGTAAAATACTTTGAATCACATCTTCACCATCTCTATTAATAAAGTAAGCAAGATTTTGACGTAATATTGTACTTAATATGATGCCACTGTTTGAATATAATTTGCCAAAAAAATAAATACCTTGTTTTGTGTCAGCAATATTAATGAACCCATCAGCTACACGTGTGGCAATTTTTTGCAGTACTTGTGGATATTGTAATTTATCATCCACCAAGAAATGAAGCGTTAAACTCTCCAGTGTTTTGAAAAATATGGAGTTAACATCTGAATGTTTTATATAATAATCAAATACGTCTTTTTTGTGCTTAGTTTTTAAATTAACCCTTTTAACCAAACTCATCACAGCATCCACCATTGCTTTTGTTGTATGCTCATCTGAATTTGCAAATATACCTATGGGCTCGAGAATTACATCACGAATGATTCTATAAGCAGAATATTCACAGAATCGACCATTTTGAACCGAATTTATAAAAGCTGTCATCATTACATTGTCAGCATCACATTCCATATGATTTTTAATCAAATACGTGAAAGCATCTATCATTGATATCGTAATGGGATTGTTTTGATCGGCAAATATACTTTTAAGATTAACATCAACAAATATGTGCCTAAATATTTTGTAGCAATCACGATTGGTGAAGTTATAATTTTTCACCAAATCTGTCAGAGCATTCATTACTGATGTCGTCTCGGGGTTTTCTTTATTAAATTCACCCGTACGCTTAACAAACACATCCTTAAAAATTGTGTAAGATAAGCTACTTGACTTACAATTTTTCAAATCATTTACAGAGTATGTTATATTTGCAGATGTGTATTTTTTGTAATTTTTAATTTGAAAGTCGCTATTGCCTATTGGGTGTATTATGGTATGAGTATTTGAAAATGAAAATGGAGTTGTTGTTTTAATACAAAGATAATCATCAATTTTCACAAAATTAGCCATCTCTTTATTTATTATATTTACAACATCATTTTCATCTCCAATAGCATAACCTACATCTTTTAAATATTGACACATAATCTTTGCATTTGGTTTTTCGTTAAATATTTTAATGTACGCATACACAATTAAAAATGCAGCTGAATCTGTAATTGGCTTCTTTATGGTGCATATTCCTCCCTGAAAACACACACGTATGTTTGTAAGTTGTAAGTTATTTTGGCGACTGCCAATATTTTTGAGAATTGATTGAAATAAGTCACATTGAGGGTTGTCCTGCTCTAGAGCACTTATCATCTCATCAAGTTCATTGATTGCATTTGTTTGTACAGTCTTTTTGTTTGTAAAAAGTGATCTTGGTTTTGGAGAATCTAATCTGCTTAGTTGCATTTGTTTTGGAGAATCTAATCTGCTTAGTTGCATTTGTGTACCTTTGAAATTTAATTTACAGAACAAAAAATCTATACTGTGGCTGCAGCTTGTTGTATACCAGATACAAGCCATCTATTCACTGCCATATCAGGCTTAATAAAATTCCATATTTCCATAAAATTATTTTGTGGCTGCCCAGCATCTTCGCTCACCATGCCGTTAAACTCCACGGAGGCTACCAACTGATTATTATTTATAATTTCATTATTTAATAATCTACAATTTAGATTTACAAAGTCTGC
>CANISK010000132.1 GCA_947470205.1 Neisseriaceae bacterium
AGTGACAATAAAATATCAACTACTTTTCACCCCGAATTCCACAATAATAACGATGAAGATTTATTTAACTTTAAGGGTTTACCAAAACAAGATAATGATCCATATGAAAATCATGCAAATTTTAAAAATGTCGCTCAAACTGCTGCATATAGCATAATAGATGTTTTTAACACTAATAATACATCAAAAATATTCACCCCTACAGATAGTGTATACCATAAATTAGATATTATGCAACATAATAATGATCAACATAAAATTAATAGAAATGAAAATGATAAAAAGCCAGACAAAGACGACAAAGATAAAAAGCCAGACAAAGACGACAAAGATAAAAAGCCAGACAAAGACGACAAAGATAAAAAGCCAGACAAAGACGACAAAGATAAAAAACCAGACAATGATGACAAAGACGATAAAGATACAAAAATCGATCACAACTCCAAAAAAGATGATGATATCAGTTTGAGCGATATTGCATTTGCTGCAAATTTATCAGCTGCACTGTCTGCGCAACAAAATAATTTAATCAATATCAATGCCATGATTCATCATGAACATTTGATTTCCCCAGAAGTTGAAACTTATTTACAGGAGTTTAATGATTCTGCAGATAAAGATAAATCATTTGTGTCAATTGTAAATGATATGACTGGTGCCAATCATACAACACCCATAGATATTTTGCAAGATCATACGATATTTAACAATCTTGATGCTACAGTTTTTATTGCCCATACATTATTTACCAGCCAATTAATACACAAACTTTTATCCAATCCGGCCTTCATAAGTGCCGCAACATCATCTGAAATGACTAATTTTGTGCAAATGGTAGATTTAATTGAAAAAAAGGCAAAAAAAATTAATGATAATGGATCTAATGCAAAATTATCCAGCATGGTATCAGATGTTAAATCTGGTGTAGACAAAAGCACTTTTGCGGTAGATCTTAGCAAATATATCGCACCTATAAATTCAAACAATCCAAAAGAAATAGATAAATTCTTCTTTGAGAAAGAGAATAAATTTAATGGTAATTGCCGCGAAGTGCTACAACAGCTTAATGCAATTAATTCCAATAATGATAAAGTAAACACTTCAAGTGCCATCAATCAAATGAATTTCTATCAGTTTCCTATAAACCAGGATAAAGAAATAGAATACACTCAAATACTTTGAGTATATTCTCTTCGTCTTTGAAACGCAAATTTGATATATATATACGAATAAGATCAGTCATTGCGAGACTTGATTTATCAAGTCGTGGCAATCCCATACGAAATGACAGGTTTTACTGGTTTATTACATTGAGTTGGTTTCATAAAATGTGTCATGTGCTAAGAAAATAAATATTAATGCATAATTTTTCTTCAAAAATAATTATTTATATATGGTATCATATAATTAGTAGCCCAAATACTTAAAGCACAAACAAGTCTTATTGATTTACTCTTGACAGTATGTGTGCTATTAATGGTAAAATATACTAAATAATCCCGATAGGAGTGTTAATATGTTAAATTCCCCAATCAACAATGTATCTGCTAATACAATAAACAGCTCTTCAATGACCGATTCACCAGATGAAATTAATGGTGATATGGGTAAAATTGACTTAGGTGGTATATCAGATAATATAAATCCTGTGGCAGATGTTAGTACGGATATATTTGCAGAAGCATTAGCTGCCGCGCTAAATCCAATTGCGGAAGCTACAGCTGCAGCTACAGCGGCTACTTCAGATCCAACCACTACAACAGATCCATTAAAATTATTAAAACTGCAAAAAAATATGCAGGAAATTAGTACTGGTGTATCAGTGGCATCTAAAGCGCTTGGCTTATGTGGTAAGGGCTTAAATGAACTTTTACATACACAATAAATACTCTTCGTCTTTGAAATATGGACATTGTTAAAAAGAAAAAATTTATTCCTTATATGCTACAGTATGTAGCACTCATAAATTTTTTATTTTCGACGAGTGACAAATTTCAAATGACTTTGAGTAAACAATCATAATTTTATGCAAAATCAAAAGGTTCATGTAATGAAGAAATTATATATTACTCTAAGTGGTCTTCTTATTTTGGGGTTTGCTCATGGACTGGGCAATCCAACTCAGTCCAATAAAGCATCTGTAATTTCTACCACAAGCACGTCAAACTCACAATCCGCTTATCATTATTATTTTCGTGGTGAAACCTTAAAGAATGCACTTAATAAATTTGCAAATATAAATGGTTTACAAGTTAGATATAATGCTGGTTCTAGAATGCTAAAAAAAGCGGTATCTGGTAGGATAACCGTTAGGAGCAATATGGATGTATTAGACCAATTGGCAAATCAGTACGGGTTTGTGTGGTTTATATATTCTGGCACGTTATATATAAATTCTAATCAACAAATTGTTAAAACAATATACGTAGCTCCTGAAAATATGTATAGCGTTAAGTCTGTGTTGGATCAATCTGGGTTACTAAACCCCAAGTTTGGTTATTCCGAATTGCCTGCAGAAAATAAATTGGTGGTTACAGGGCCAGAAACATACGTAGATTTAATAACGCGTCAAATACAAGATTTTAAAATATCGCCAACCGCCCAACAATACGCAGTATATAGATTAAAATATGCAAATGCTACAGATACTCAGTTATCATTTAACAATCAAACAATCACAATTCCAGGAGTTGCAACTATTTTACAAGGCTTATTGCAAAACACCACTAGCAGTAGCAGTGGCAACTCGGTATCGTCTGATGCATTAGACGGACGGGTAAATGAAGAAGTAAAAAATGCTAGTTATAAATTAAATAGCACAAATGCAAAAGTAAACAATAACACAAGCAGTGCCAAAGTTACTAATAATGCTATTATTCAAGCGGATAATAGATTAAATACCATAATAATTAGAGATAAGAAAGCAAATTTAGATATATATCGTAATCTGATCCAATTACTAGATGTACCAGCGCCTCTTATTCAAGTAGAGGTTCTTATTATTCATCTAGATCAAGATAAATTAAATGAAGAAGGTATAAACTGGTGGGCAACTACTAAATCTGGTTTTCAGGGTGGATTTGGTGCATCAAATTTATCTGCCAAACCAGGAAGTGATTTGAGTGCATATTATGGACAAATAAATCCAGCTCAATTATTAGTAAACAATGCCAATACCTTCATGGCAAGTCTAGATTTTCTACAAAAAAAGCGGTTTGCAAAAGCAGTTGGTAAACCATCTCTTGCAACAATAGACAACCTTCCAGCTATTGTAAATGTTACAGAAAATATATATTTAAATAGCGTTGCAAATCAGCAACCAAATAATAATAACAGTAACAGTAGCGGTAGCGGTGGAACTACCAGTAATTATAACCAAATGAGTCTCACTACATCACTACAAATTACCCCACATATTATTTATGATGACTTTGCCAAAATTAATCTTATAAAACTATCCATAGTACTGCAAGACGGTAGTATTAGTGACCCAACTAGTAACGTATTATCAAATACCGTGCAAAGTAATATTACGTCTCAAGCAGTATTAAAAGAAGGGCAAAGTATTCTTTTGGCAGGTTACAGTAAAGATACTTCAGAGGTGATCAACAAACAAGTTCCATATTTGGGTTCCATTCCATTACTGGGATGGTTTTTTAAAAGCTCCTCCACTCAACAAAAGAAAATTGAGACCGTATATCTGGTTACTCCTAAAATTATATGGAATTATGATATGTACAAACTCAAAGATTTTGTAAGTGTTGGCGGAGAGAAATTTAATGTGGGTAATGGTAAGTTTGTAAATGGTGTATTGCCAAATACCACATCTACTGCGGATAAATCCACTGCGGATAAATCCACTGCGGATAAATCTACTGAAGATAAATCCACTGCGGATAAATCTACTGAAGATAAAGATAATCAATGAGTCAAGATGAGAGCAGCAAAACAGAAGCCCCATCTCCCAAAAAATTACGTGATGCACGAGAAGAGGGTAATGTTGCCAAAAGTCGTGATTTATCAATTTTTGTAGCAATATTATCTATTCTTATTTATTTTGCAATCGCAAGAAATTCCTTGCTTGGTCAGGTATTTAAAATTTATGATATTATTTTCAATACTTCCGTTGCATTTTCATTTGAACAAATCAATCTATTCGCTATCCTGTTCACCTTAGTATCTATCCTTGTCAAATTAATAATCCCAATTGTATTGATTGGTGGTTTTGCTGCAGGCATAACCACACTTGTACAATTAGGAGGTTTTTTGCTTGCAACCAAAATGTTTAAGTTTGATTTACAAAAATTCAACATTGCAAACAATTTCATGCAAATTTTTGGTAAAAAGAGTTGGATTAAATTCTTTTTTAATGTTTTAAAAATAACTATTATGCTTTTTGTTGGTTATCAATTATTTATTGGCAGAGTAAGTGATCTAATATTAATGCCTAACTTAGATTTTCTCTCAATTGTATCATTTATTTTGTATGTGCTATTTAAAATAGTATTAGTATTGTTGGGTATATTCGCTGCATTCTCATTATTTGATTTTATATTAGAAAGACATTCTACATACAAAAAGCTTATGATGTCAATGGAGGAA
>CANISK010000133.1 GCA_947470205.1 Neisseriaceae bacterium
TATGTCATTCCCGCGCAGGCGGGAATCCATTCAATGTAGATAGTCACCTTTTAAAATGAATGTTGGGTGTTGTAAAACTGGATTCCCGCCTGCGCGGGAATGACAACATTTATTGATTTCTTATGTCGAATTAGTATTTTATAGGTTATGCAAGAAGTCTATTTATTAAAGTGACAAAAATGTTCCATGGACTAAAATTTTTTATTGAGACTCATGTCAGTGAATGCTATGTGTTATAATATAGTTAGTCTAGTTAGTCATATGGAGCATTAAAATGCAAAATTATAATATTTATGAAGCTAAAACTAATTTTAGTAAAATTATTAATTTGGTAGAGCATGATGAAGAAGTGTTGATTTCAAAAAATGGCAAAATAGTTGCAAAAATTATTCCATTTGTTGAAAAGTCTAAGAAAAATAGAACATTTGGCACCTTAAAGGGCAAAATAACAGTAAATACGAATTTTGATGAGGAGCTTCCACCGGAATTTATCAGAGATTTTTATATGGGCAAAATATAATGCAAATTTTACTTGATACTCATATTTTGATATGGTTGGTTGAAAACCCAGCACATCTTTCACAAAAAACGTTAGATGTTTTGATGGATATAAAAAATAAAGTATATTATAGCTTAGGATCTATTTGGGAGATTGCAATCAAATCAAGCATTGGAAGAATAGATATTGATATTTATTTACTCGTAGAGACTTTAGAGCAAAACGATATTAAGCCACTTCCAATTAACATCCCCCACATCCTGAAGGTAAAAGACTTACCCATGTTACACAAAGATCCATTTGATCGTATATTAATAGCGCAGTCTATCTGTGAAAATTTGACATTCTTCACAAGAGATGAAATTTTGCATGGATATTCAAATAAATTAATCCGTCTAGTGTAGCTCATTTTTAATCAAAGAATATAAAATGAGCAATAGCACAATAAACCAAACTCCAGAGCAGATTGCACGAGATAAGATAGATGCAAAACACCAATAAACACTGTCATTACCGCGAATGCGGGAATCCAGTATAAGAATAAAAACATGGATTCCCAATCAAGTTGGGAATGACATACGAATATTCATACCGTTAAATATCAATACTTTATTTGTAGTCTTATCTCGAATTGGTATTATGAGTATATTAAGAGGTACAATAAGAAAATCTTAATTTTTATTTGCCAAACGGTCTTATTGTGTAGTAAAATCCAGTCTGGGTCATTTTTATACCCAATGTTATTTTATGAGTATAGTTCATAAAAGTTAATTTAATCGGGCGTATATGCTACTTTCACGGCATGGCATGACCATTGCGTGATGGTAAGTAATATGTAGTTATGAAGGAATATAATGCCTACTACTAATCAGTTAGTTCGAAAGGGTCGTAAACCTGTTACTTACAAAAGTAAGTCACCAGCGCTTGCCAAATGCCCTCAAAGAAGAGGTGTATGTACTCGTGTGTACACCACAACACCTAAAAAACCAAATTCTGCGTTACGTAAAGTATGTCGTGTGAGGCTCACCAATGGATTTGAGGTAACTAGTTATATCGGTGGAGAAGGCCATAATCTCCAAGAACACTCGGTGGTATTGATTCGTGGCGGACGGGTAAAAGATTTACCAGGGGTTCGTTATCACTGTGTGCGTGGTTCATTAGATTTGGCGGGAGTTAAAAACCGTAAACAATCTCGTTCTAAATATGGTGCTAAGCGCCCTAAATAACATGACATTTAAAAGGATACATAAATGCCTAGACGTAGAGAAATTGAGAAGAGGGAAACTCTTCCAGACCCAAAATTTGGGAGCACAGATTTATCTAAATTTATTAACATTCTAATGAAAAGTGGTAAAAAAGCTGTTGCAGAAAAAATTGTATATGATGCACTAGATATCATAAACAAAAAAATAAAAAAAGACGGAATAGAGGTATATAAAGAAGCCATGAATGCTGTAAAGCCAGTGGTGGAATTAAAATCTCGTCGTGTGGGAGGGGCTAATTACCAAATTCCAATCGAAGTAATACCAAGTAGACAGGTGGCACTTGCGATGCGTTGGATTCGTGACGCAGCACGTAAACGAGGAGAAAAATCAATGGCCATTCGTTTGGCAAACGAACTAATGGAAGCTGTAGATGGTCGCGGTGCGGCTATGAAACGTCGTGAAGAAACTCATAAAATGGCGGAAGCAAATAGAGCATTTGCCCATTTCCGTTATTAATTATTTACAGAGAGAACCAACATGGCAAGAAAAACCCCATTAAATATGTATCGTAATATCGGTATCTCTGCTCATATTGATGCAGGTAAAACTACCACCACAGAACGTGTGTTGTATTATACCGGTGTCAGCCATAAAATCGGAGAAGTGCACGATGGTGCAGCTACGATGGACTGGATGGAGCAAGAGCAAGAACGTGGTATCACAATTACATCAGCTGCCACAACTGCTTTTTGGAGTGGTATGAATAAGCAATACCCACAACATCAGATCAACATCATTGATACACCAGGGCACGTAGATTTTACAATTGAAGTAGAGCGTTCAATGCGTGTATTAGATGGTGCATGTATGGTGTATTGTGCGGTAGGTGGTGTACAGCCTCAGTCAGAGACCGTATGGCGTCAAGCAAATAAATACAAAGTGCCACGTATAGCATTTGTTAATAAAATGGATAGACAAGGTGCAAATTTCTTTAAAGTAGTAGACCAAATTAAAACTCGCCTTAGGGGTAACCCAGTTCCGATGCAAATTCCAATTGGCGCTGAGGAAAACTATCAAGGAGTGGTTGATTTGGTTAAAATGAAAGCAATTGCTTGGGATGAATCCAGTCAAGGTATGAAATTTGAATATGTGGATATCCCCGCAGATTTGCAACAAACATGTGAAGAATTACGGGCAAAATTAATAGAATCTGCAGCTGAGGCCAACGAAACGTTAATGGATAAATATTTAAATGGTGAAGCTTTTACTGAAGAAGAAATCAAATCTGCCATTCGTAGTCGCACAATAGCATGTGAGATTATTCCCATGTTTTGTGGTTCTGCTTTTAAAAACAAAGGCGTGCAAGCAATGTTAGACGGAGTTATTGATTACCTTCCGTCTCCAGTAGACATCCCAGATGTTGTAGGGGAGTCACCAGATGGTGCACGCACTACTCGTAAAGCAGACGATAACGAACCATTTTCTGCATTAGCATTTAAATTAATGAACGATTCATACGTAGGACAGCTCACTTTTTTTAGGGTATATTCAGGAATTGTAAAGTCTGGTGATACTGTTTATAATCCTATTAAAGATAAAAAAGAACGTATTGGACGTTTGGTACAAATGCATGCCAATCAACGTACAGAAATTGACGAAGTGCGTGCTGGAGATATAGCAGCTGCAATTGGTTTAAAAGAAGTTACCACAGGCGATACTCTATGTGATTACAACAAAGAAATCACATTGGAAAAAATGATATTTCCCGAACCGGTTATTCATATTGCAATTGAGCCAAAAACTAAAGCTGATCAAGAAAAAATGGGTTTGGCGCTGAATCGTCTTGCGAAAGAAGATCCATCGTTTAGAATCAGAACCGATGAAGAAACTGGTCAGACTATTATTTCTGGTATGGGTGAGTTACATTTAGAGATTATTGTAGACAGAATGAAGCGTGAGTTTGGTGTGGAAGCAAACGTTGGTGCACCTCAAGTTGCATATCGTGAAACCATTAGAAAATCAGTGGAGATTGAGGGTAAATATATCAAACAATCTGGCGGTAAAGGACAATACGGACATATATGGTTGAAACTAGAGCCACAAGTTGAGGGTGAGGGTTATCAATTTGTTGATGCAATTAAAGGTGGATCTGTACCACGTGAGTTTATCCCGTCTGTAGATTATGGTATCCAAGGCGCCATGAAGTCTGGTGTGGTTGCGGGTTATCCTGTGGTTGACTTTAAAGTTACATTATTTGATGGCTCATATCATGATGTAGATTCATCTCAACTTGCCTTTGAGTTGGCTGGTTCCATGGCATTTAAAGATGGTATGCGAAAGGCAAATCCAGTGATTTTAGAGCCTATGATGGCGGTTGAAGTTGAAACTCCTGAGGACTACATGGGAGATGTTATGGGGGATTTATCATCTCGTCGTGGCATCATTCAAGGTATGGAAGACGATGATTCTGGTGGTAAGACGGTAAAAGCTGAGGTTCCTCTTGCGGAAATGTTTGGTTATTCAACTGATCTTCGTTCCATGACCCAAGGTAGAGCTACGTACTCTATGGAATTTAAACACTACTCTGAAGCGCCAAAACATGTTGCAGATAGTGTGGTAAATAATAATAAAAAATAATACTTTTTGCCTAGTGCAAATTTCAAATACTTCAAGTATAAATTTTTTAAATAAATATAAAAAAGGATAAAAAAATGGCTAAAGGAAAATTTGAACGCAATAAACCACATGTAAATGTTGGTACAATTGGACACGTTGACCATGGTAAAACAACACTAACAGCAGCAATTACCACTATACTAGCAAAAAAATATGGTGGAGAAGCAAA
>CANISK010000134.1 GCA_947470205.1 Neisseriaceae bacterium
AATTAACGACACTTTATCAAGAAACACAAATGAGCGAAAGGAAAAAGAGCTTCATAGCATCTTTGATTAACGTTATTTAAATTAAAAATTGCTACTCCGACCCGTTATCACGTATAGTACGATAATGGGCATGAGATCTATCAAAATTATTCAATATTATTTTCCTCATATCATCTTATAGATGTTAAAATTATGCAATTAGTTTATATTGTTTGCATATAGGATAAATAACTCCCAATGACTACCGAATCACTCTTAATTGAGTTTCTCACCGAAGAATTACCACCGATTAATTTATTTGAAAACATAGGAAATGCTTTTGCATCTTTGATAAAAAGTGAAATTAAAACATTTTTATCTTCTGAATCTCAGATATACCCAATTGTCACCCCACGTAGATTTGGTTGCGTCATTACCAATGTGGCACTTATGGAGTCAGACATTGAGATCACTAAAAAAGGCCCAGCAATAGAGATGTCTTTGATTGACGATAACCCCACTAAAGCTCTTCTGGGGTTTATGAGGTCTATAAAAATAGAAAATGTGGAGTCTCTCATAAGGGATAACGGATACTTCTACGCAATAGAAAAAATTACTGGACGTAATCTTTATGATGTATTGGGGTGTGCGATTAATAATGCAATTAGGAAACTACCCATTGCAAAGCATATGCGATGGGGGGATAACACCTTTACTTTTATTCGTCCCGTGCATAATTTACTTATCACTTATGGTGGAACACACGTAGATGTAAAAGACAAAATATTGGGTCTACATAGTACCAATTTTACTTCCGGACATCGAGTTCTATCTCCTAGCCCAATTTTTATCCAACATGCGGATGATTACTTTAAAATCATGCATAGTCAGGGTATGGTGATGGCATCTTTTGAGGAACGTAAAGATTATATTTATAAGGAACTCCACAGAAAAGCTGATGAATTGAAATTGACCTTAAAACTCAACCATGGGTTATTGAATGAAGTATGCGGTTTAACTGAGTGCCCTCAAGTGTTATGTGGTAAATTTGATGAAGCATTTTTGAATGTACCAAAAGAATGCCTTATTGTATCCATGGAAAAGCACCAAAGATATTTTGCGTTAATGAATGGCGATAACTTAAGTAACCATTTTTTATTTGTTGCAAATATTAAAGCTACAGATAATACATTGATCATTGAAGGTAATGAGAGAGTGCTAAGAGCCAGACTAGGAGATGCTAAGTTCTTCTATAAGATGGATAAAAGCCACCAATTATCATTTTTTGTGGATAAGTTATCCCATGTGGTGTACCATAATAAATTAGGAACACAATTAGACCGTATTTATCGACTAGAATACATTGCGGGGCATTTAGCAAAATTTTTTAATATTGAGGAAAATATCGCTAAACAGGGTGCATATCTAATGAAGGGTGACTTGACAACTGAAATGGTGGGAGAGTTCCCTGAGCTCCAAGGGGTTATGGGTAAATATTATGCACTTTTACAAAATGAAAGCAAAGATATTGCAAATGCTATAGAGCAACATTATTATCCTCGTTTTAGTGGGGATGCTCTCCCAGAAGGACGGCTATCCTTACTCTTAGCCCTCACAGATAAACTAGAGACATTGGTGGGTATCTGGGGTGTGGGATTAATTCCAACTGGAGATAAAGACCAATTTGGCTTAAGAAGAATGGCACTTGGAGTGGCACGCATTCTTTTAGAGCATAAATTAGATTTAATGGATATGTTAGACATCACATATCAGGCATTCGATGCAAAATTAAATATAAAACACAGTGTTATTGGTGAAGTATATGAGTTTATCTTAATAAGGTTACATAATTATTTACTGAATAAATATGACAATAATTCACATATTATAAGTAGCATTTGCGAAACTAATCCAAATACATTTACTCATATGTTACTACTTATTAAAGAGTTACGCGTATTTGCACAAAATGGTAAGATTGATAAAGTGATTAATTCGAATAAACGCATTGAAAATATTCTAAAAAAACATCCCAATGTAACAGCAGTTATAAATACAGAGCTATTAACTCATGATGCAGAAATAAATTTATATGATTTGGCACATAAAAACCAAGATAAATTAAGCATAGTGGCACTTAGTGATAAATGGAGTGAATATTTTGATATTTTGAGTGGATTAAATATAGCAATTGATAATTTATTTGATAATGTGATGATAAATGATGAAAAAGAAGATATTAAAAATAATAGAATGGCGTTACTGAAATTAGTATATGATACTATGAATAGTTGGTGTAGATTATCTAAACTGCAAGTATATTCATCGATTTTAGATGATGAACATCATGAAAAGAAGTAGCACTCAGATAGAAAAAGGTAAGCAATGAAAATATTGATATTAGATAGAGATGGTGTAATTAATTATGATAGTGAAAAATATATCAAAGGAGTTGAAGAGTGGGAGGTAATTCCAGATAGCTTAGATGCAATTGCAAACATAACACAGCTTGGATATAAGATTGTGGTTTGTACTAACCAATCAGGGGTAGGAAGAGGGCTATTTACCATTGAAAAATTAAACGCCATCCATGAGAAAATGCATAGATTGGTTGAGCAAGCTGGTGGTAAAATAGCGGCAGTGTTTTTTTGTCCACACGCACCCACAGATAATTGTGCATGCAGAAAGCCAAAACCCGGTATGATATTTGACATCTGTGAGAGGTTTAATATAGAAGATATTTCAAATGTCATGATGGTGGGGGATAGTGATAGAGATTTAGAAGCAATACATCAAGCAGGTGGAATCCCAATCCTAGTTAAAACCGGATCTGGTAAAAAAACTTTATCTAATGGTAAAATACCACCCGGTACATTAGTATTTGACAATTTATTAAAAGTAAGTGAATATTTAATTGATAGAGACCACACCTATGACAAATAAGCAACACATAAAAAATGATGATACAACATTTTGCAAACCACATGCTACATTAAAAATAAAAATTATGTCCACCATAATGTGGTTAATTATGGGTGGCCTTATTCCTTTTTATTGTCTTGTTGTATACGGGCTATTTTTCCTTGACAATAACACCAAACATAAATTTTTAATCACTTGGCCAAAATTGTTTACTTTTTTATGTAAATATTTATGCGGGGTGAATTATACGGTAATCGGCATGGAAAATATACCAAAAGTACCAGTAATTTTTGCGAGTAACCATCAATCTACTTGGGAGACTATGGCATTTAGTGTATTTTTACCAAAACATATTTATATTTTAAAACGAGAGCTTATCCGTATACCATTATTTGGTTGGGCATTGAGTTCCACCTCTCCCATTGCAATTAATCGTGAAGATAAGCGCTCAGCGGTAATGCAAATATTAGAACAGGCAATAATTAGAATAAAAGATGGTTTTTCAATTATGGTTTTTCCGGAGGGAACAAGATTACCCCCTGGTGCCAAAGAAAACTATAAAACTGGAGTGGCAAGAGTTGCAATCAATCTAAATCTACCAGTGGTGCCAATAGCACATAACTCAGGGCACATTATGCCACGGAGCAGTTTTTATTTATATCCTGGCACAGTTACAATTATAATCTCTAAACCAATATATCCAGATCACGATACCGCTGAAGAATTTACTGAGAAAATAAGATCAACCATATACAATGAATTACGTGAAATGGGTGAGTTGTAAATATTATGCCAAGATTTTATGTTAATTGTGAGTTATATGATAACCTACAGCTTACTTTGCCCCTGAATGTACACAAACACATTCACTCCTTGAGGTTAAGAGCAAACCAAGATATAGAATTATTTAATGGAGATGGTAAATCATATGCAGCCGTCATAACGAGTATAAGCAAAATCAATACAACTGCACACTTAAAGACTTGTAATAATGATCTTGTGGAAGTACATGAAATTAATATTACTCTCGCAATGAGTATGATTAATAACGATAAAATGGATTTAGTTATTCAAAAGGCTACTGAGCTTGGGGTAAATAAGATTATTCCCATATACACTAAAAACACACAAATGATAAAACCAGATAAACTAAAACATAAATTTACTAGATGGTGTAGTATTGCGATAAGTAGCATGGAGCAATGCGGATTAAATAAATTACCCATTTTGTCTGAGATGACATCATTTGAAAATATTATCTCTAATTATATCAATCATACCAAATTTATTATGTCTCCTAAAAATATGACACATGATATCACCATCAACACCATAAATAAACCCCAGAATATTATATTATTGATAGGTCCAGAAGGTGGTTTTACTGTGGAAGAAATAAAATATGCAACGCAGAACAATGCAATACCAATCACTCTTGGGGGGTTAATCTTGCGTAGTGAAACTGCAGCAATTGTTGGCTTGAGTGTGATTAAAACCAAATTTACAAACTGGATAAAATAATTATGAATGAAGATATATATCAGTTATTACAAGAAGATATAAATATACTAAATAGCATTATCATTGAAGATTTAGATTCCAATATTGTACTAATAAAGCAGATTAGTCAATACATCATAAACTC
>CANISK010000135.1 GCA_947470205.1 Neisseriaceae bacterium
CACATGAATATGGATATTTATTTAATAATTTACTGTAAATCAAATAGTTATACAATAATAATCAGTACAATAAATCTCCATAAAAAGATCTGTCAAGGAGTCAGTAATAAAATATATTCAACTCATTATTAATAAATGATTTAGTGTATATATAAAAAATGTATCATGTACTAAGGGTATTGATCTAGAAGCTGTTGTTTCTTATTAAAATAAATTTGACAAAAAAATATCAGAGTGATAAAATTTAAAAACGCACCCCAAAAAACACACTGTTTTTTGTTTTCTCTATAGACCATCTTTTTTGCACTTTCACAGTGTGTACTTCTTACGTTTGACAAGATCTTATACATGTGTTCTAATTTAAATTTATTTTCTTATCGAGGTAAAAATAATCATGATGCATTTTCTTGTAGACAAAATAATAAGATTAAAATTTTATATAGTAGAACTCGCACATCAATTTACCATCTGTCATCAGACTAATTACAATATGATTGGGATATTAATTGCGTGGCTATTGGCTTTAATTCATTATATGACAATGTTATTACAAAATACCATGAAAAAACAACTAGATAAATCAGAGTTGTAAGCAGTAAAAATTTAGCGCATGGAATAGTTATGATTTTTTAAATTCATTTAATATTATTCTGAGATTTATTTTAGCCCTACGTTTATTAATAATTTAATGATGTGAATTACGGCAATATTATCAATATTTTTATTAACAAAGTATTCATTAAAATTGTTTTTAAAGATTTTATCTTGATTTAATTTTAATTGTACTCCTTTGTCAATATAACTACTTATGGGATAATCATTGATAATAATTTGGTCTATGTTTTTATGGCAATTTTCTATCATACCTTTGAAAATAAATGTAGGGTAAATGTGGCTTTTCTTGTAAAAATCTAATATAGATAACAATAATTCCAATGTATCTGTATCGTTTGAAAACTCTACAATTTTATCATTTTTTTCATTATAATCATATTTAAGAATAATATTAATATTATTAACATCAATCTTAATATTATCACCTGCATTATCTGGTCTTATCTCACCATGTTTTATTAATAATAAATACAATAACCCCTTTATTTGAAGCGCATAATCCAGAGGTTGATTTTTCGCAGAAGTTTTGTATTTGGTTTTAAAAAATTGAGAAAAATGACTTGGAATAATTATTTGATTAGCGTTATTAATAAATATTGTATCTTGTATTGTTATCCCCAATAATTCATTTTTATATGTTACATGAAGCGGGTTGGCGCCGAGGGTATTTTTATATGTAATATAATCATTAAAAATGATATCAAATTGCATTTTTGATGCAATATAGTTAAGACTTAGCACACCTTTATTATATAGGTAATTACAAATATGATCTTTATTGGCAAGCAAATAATCTATTGTATCAATATGCTGGGTGGAAACCACAAGAGCTTGATATAAATTTTCAAATTCATTATATATTTTTTTAATATTATTACTTTGTAATAAATCAAATACTTCGTCATTGTCTAATTCAGGATCATTTTTATAATCAACTATCGATAATGTTTTATAGATACCGTTATTGGTGTATGTATAAGTATTTAATATATCTTGGATTTTGATGATACTGATTGTCGGCGTTTGAATATCTGTGTAAAGTTTGTTATTTTTTGTAAAATCCCAATGAAGATTTGGGGTGTTATCCCCTATTTTAATATTATGCCAAAAAGATGAATAAATATTTGTAATATCGTTGACAATATTTGTAGGATATTCCTTGTAAATATTATCACAATAATATGTTTCATCATTGATGCTATTTTTTATTACATCAATCAATAAATTCACCATCACAGCTGGATTTATTGGTTTGCCCGTATTGTGAGATTTGCTAATATAACTTATGTATAGATAATCTGTTGTGGAGAGTATGATATCCAAAAATATTTGCATATCATCCAATGTGGTGTTGATATCTGCAAATGCTGTTGCTTTGTGTAAAATATTTAAATGACTGTGACGCACTAATCGTGGGTATTCACCCAAATTCATCCCTAAAACATAAGTGACTTTATATGAGATATACCTAGATACTCCACATGATGCAAAAGTGAGCTTTCCTGAAAAATTTAACACTTCAGGTGGGTTTTTAATATATTTATCAAGAATATCTTTGAGTACTGAAAGGTTTATTTGTGAAGTGAGGTTGAGGTTGATTAAAAAATAAATGAATTTATCTAATAGTTCTTTATCTTTTACAATAGATAATAGATTTTCTTTAAAATTGGTTAGTAATTTAACAATATCTTCCACTAAAACTGGTTTGTATTCAAATTGGCTGTTATAAAATACCGCCCTCACCTCTTCAAAATAATTTAATAATTTAATAATTTTTTCAATTAAAGATGCATCAGCAAATTCTACATTATCATAAATGTAGATATTTTCTAACTGTGCCCTATTTGGTGTGTCAATCGGTACAGGGCTCATCATTACACCATAAATTAGATTTTGCAACAATCTTTTAAATGAAGATAAATCTAATTCACCATATCCATATTTCGTATAATCACCGCTAGCTAACCCAAAATGAATATGATTATCAGTAAACCATGTTTGTATTTTACTAATATCATTATCTGTGAGGTCTAAATTAGCAATAATCTTTGATTGATTGACAATCTCAAAAACATCTTTTACTTTGATTTCATAATCAATGGTAATTAGTTGTATTAACATACTAAAAAATTCATCATGGTTTTTAATTGGTCTACCACAGATATAATAAGGAATAAGGCCATCTTTTTCATTTTTGCTAGTTTTATTTACTATTTTTTCATTTGATAAGACTGCATCAATATATAAGACATAGTCTTCAATATTGGGAGCAAGTACAATAATATCTGATATCGATATCGTGTTATCGTTTGCCAAAATATTACAAATTGAATTAAACATTACTTGTATTTCACGCATTTTGTTGCTACATACGTTAATTTTTACACTATCATGTTTTATAAATGTATGTGGGTTTATTGGTGTGCCGTAATAGGTATCATTAGTGCTATATCTTTTGTCTACGTGTATTCTATTTATGAGATTGTGTATATCTGATTTAATTAGCTCAAGCAATGAATGTGGAGTGTGGGTTGGTGTTGATGGATTATCTAATTCATCAATATCTATATTGTACGCGGTCATGATTTCATTAAACTCACGAGACCTAATTCCACAATTTGCAATTAATTGGTTACCCTCCAAGAGATATAAATCATCTATAGTGAGCTCTGGTTCTTTTAGAATTTTTCGCCTTAGTTTATCCACTGTCTTATTATCCAATAGGTCATAGTAATACTCGAGTGACGGTACAACCTGATACCACCAGATATTTGTATGGCAAGACAAACTCGTTAGAATTTCTAGATATGAAACACTGATATTCATCACACCAAATATGTAAATATTTTTTGGTAGGTGACATTTATTGATTGATAAATTTTGAGTAAATAATTTATATGAATCTAGAAAATTAAAAATCGGGGAAGCTCTGGTATTATTTGATAAAATATGATTTAAAATGATGCCCTGCCACCTGGGAAGAGTGGACATAAAGTCTTGTAATATAAGCTCTTTGGTGCGTAATAAAGTATAGTCTACAATAATCCGTTCAAATAAAAATGCAAATTGATAAATAGATAATAAATTTATCTGCCCGTCAGTATCGCAAATTGCATCACGAACATCAATAAAATCTTCATGATGAAGATTTATAGTGTTTAAAAAATTATAAATTTGGTATTTGATACTTGAGACCTGAAGTGGTGTGCTACTTGGATGGATTGCGGCATATAAATTCTCTACAAATTGATTTAATAGTATAAAATTTATATTAATACATGCACCACAACGTTTGGCAATAACATCTCGTAGATAATTTGCCATTGATACATGAGGGACTATCACTGTAATTGGGGTGAATATGTCAGTCTCATGGTTTAGGCGAATAATAAAATCTTCTAATAACGAATATATGTTATCGTTTTTTATACAGGAGGTATCTCTAATGCATTTTATTGACATATTGTTATTTTGGTTTGTTGTAAAATAAAATGTATTATACCTTAGTGCACCAACTTAAGACATTTGTTAATTGATATGTTAATTTTTATGATAAAATTACATACAAATATCTGTTATATTTGATTGAAATAATAAAATATGAATACATCTCGTGAAACACTTATACTACCCGAAGGTAGACAAAATTTACTTCTTCATTCTTGCTGTGCACCTTGCTCAGGAGAGGTTATGGAAGCGTTAATTTTCTCAAAAATCAACTTTGCAATATTTTTTTATAATCCTAATATTCATCCATTAAAAGAATATGAGCTTCGCAAGGAAGAAAATATTCGTTTTGCAGAGAAACACAATATCCCTTTTATTGATGCTGACTATGATAAAGA
>CANISK010000136.1 GCA_947470205.1 Neisseriaceae bacterium
ACATTGGAAATAGTGATATTAGTCTTACTATCAAAAATAATATTTCAAATAGAATAATTTGTATCATATTTGTTTCTTTGCATGATCTGGAGTGCGAAATCTATTATAACTCCAAAAATATTGATATGGATTTTTTTTAACTGCATTTTCAATGATATTATAGACATCTTGAACAATAATTTCTTTATTATTGGTGTGTTTTTTATAAGGGATAAAATCTACCTCAAACCCACCAAAAACACGATTATTAATTCCTATCAATATCTCCGCGTCTGTATGATTTAGAATAAGTTTAGCAGCTAAGGTGGTAGCAAATACTGTATTATTAAAAAAATCAACCCATACACCATCGCCAGCACTTGCGACACTATCTGGCAAGATACCAATATATTCTTTATTTTTTAGCGCTTTTATTAATTTTATTATCCCATGTTTTGATATAGGCACTGGAATAATATTTGTCTGTGTTCTACCATTTTGCATTGCTGTGTTAAATTTATTATTTTTTGATGGCTTATAAAGTATTGTCATATTTTTATTAAAAATATTTGCAGCAGCTTTTAAAAAAATTTCAAAATTTCCAATGTGCGGAGTAAGAAAAATAATTGGTTTATTTTGTTGTTGTATGTTTAGTAGATGTTCAATCCCACCCCAGCGCTTGATTAATCTATATGAATATTGTTGAGGTCTTATCCATGCAATACAGATACTCTCCATAAGTGTCTTGCCAAGCTCCATTGCCACAAGTAATGTCCTATAAGAAGCATTTTTTGGTGTTGCAAAATGAGTGCGAATGAGGTTATCTCGTGTGCGACATCTGGTGCGTTTTGATATAAACAACACCATAATACCAAGCACACAACCTAAAAATCTCACACACCACAGTGGAATTTTGCCCAAGATGAATTTGAGAATTGAGAAAAGTAAATTTTTCATTTAATATTTTAATCTTTGCCTTGCTAATTCAAATGTAGAAATTGCAACTGCAGTTGCTAGGTTTAATGATTCCACCGAATCTGCAATAGGTATTTGTACCTGAGATTGAATTTGTGAAAGAATGGCATGGGTTATACCATACCCCTCATTACCAAATACAAGGGCAGTTTTGTGTTTGAAGTCAATATTATACAACAAATTATCTGCCTTTGTAGTGGTTGCAATAATTTGTCCGGTATAATTGCTGATAAATTGATTTATATCAAGATTTTGATAGATATTAAGAGTGAATTGTAGCCCTTGAGATGCTCGTAAGACTTTTGGATGATATGCATCTACGCACCCCGTAGATAATCCAATATGATGAATACCGGCAGCGCTAACAGTTCTTAGGATCACCCCTAAATTTCCCGGATCTTGTATGTTTTCAAGTATAATGCAATCATCTTTTAATATATTGTTATGGTTATCGCAATAGCTTACATTAATAACGCCAACTATATCGCACATTCCATCTAAGATATTGATTTTATTTAAAATATCTTTATTTGCAATATAGATAGATATTTTCTGAGAATTTTTATTAATATTCTTTAATAAGGTTTCATATTTATGCACCATGGTATCTAAAATAATAACGGTAGTTAGTCTATTAAATTTAAGAGATTCTTCTATTAAATGTAGACCAAAAACTACTGATAACAAAGATTCACTGCGATGGCTAGTATCTGTAGTTAATTTAACAATCTGTTTAACTAATGCATTCTCTTTTGAGTTAATCAACGAATATTTCATGTTATTTTTGTATCTTAGAGGCGTAGTTGCATAAAATATGCATCCCCTTCAACATCTCCTGTATAATAATTTGGTCTACGACATAAAATTTGAAAACCCATTGCTGTGTATAACCCAACTGCTGGAAAGTTATCTGTTTTTACATCCAACAAAGCATAGTGCATATTCATATTATACATTTCTTCTAATGAATAATGAATAAGGCGCCTACCATATGATTTGCCATGATGTTCTTTGTCTATAGCGATGTTTATAATTCTACCTTCGTCTAATACACAAAAATATACTAAATAACCCACCAAAGTTCCGTCTTGCTTGAAGGCTAAAATAAGCGGTATCTTATTATCAAACACTTCCATAAATTTATCATGCGTCCATTTGAGATCAAATTGATCATTTATTGTCATGATATCATCTAAATCTTCAATAGTTGCATTCCTATATATACAGCCTAGCTCTGACGGCATATGATGCATATTACTTGTATTCATGTTGCACCTTCAGAAAAAAAAATATATAACAATTGTATCATATTCATCTCAAAAATAACATCAATATTTTTTCAACATAGTTCAGATTTTGAAGAGAAAGAGTGTACGTCTGTTATCTTAATATTTTTCACATCACCCAGTATAATCTTAACCGGTAGATTTAATTTTTCCACTGCAGATGCTTCATCTGTGATATTTGCTGTATTGCATATTGACAATGCTTTATATAAAACGCCATACCTAAACATTTGTGGGGTTTGCGCAAGATAGGTATTATTTCTATTGAGTGTTTTAGTTATAATTAAATTGTTAACTTCCTTGACGGTGTCCGTCACCGGTATTGCTAAAATCCCCCCCACGGCATCATCTTTTAATTGATGAATTTGATTTGTAATCATATCTCGTGTGATGTAGCATCTTGCAGCATCATGCACTAAAATCCAATCTGTATCATTTAAGGTATCTTTAAGGTAATTTATGCCGCTTAATACCGTATCTGCACGAGTTTCTCCACCAACTTGTGCAATCTCTACTTTTGGATTGTTTAATATCTTATTTATGTTGTCAATGTATTTATCATCTTTTTGTACCACAATTAGTACCTTGTGAATATCGGTAATTTGAAGAAATGGCATAACTGCACGTTCCAAGATAGTAAATTCACCTATTTTGACATATTGTTTTGGGATCGCACTATTAAATCTACTACCCACACCTGCAGCGGGAATAATAGCCACGTATCTTGTGGTTACCATATCTCAGTATTATCAGTGGGATTTATTTTTTTTAATATTGCGTTATGTAATGAGATGTCATGTTCAGATGGAATGGGCACCTTCAATGATACATCTCCTCCAATTTTATCAAATTGAAATGTGTTTGAATTTAATATCTTTTGCTCAAAACCTTCTAATACAATTTGTTCGCGAGTAAGGTGGAGGTATATGTCAGATAATAGTCTGCAGTCAATAAGCGCACCGTGAAAACCTCTATCTGCTCTATCTATACGAAATCTATCGCATAAAGCATCCAGATTATTTTTTGCGCCTGGAAATTTTTTTCTAGCAATTGATAAGGTATCTATCACGTTGGTCGTGTAATCTGATGCTATGCCACGGTTTAGTTCTGAGAATTGATAATCAAGAAAACCGATGTCAAATTTTGCATTATGAATAATAAGCTCAGCATCTTTAATATATGCCAATATCTCATTTATTACTTCTTTAAAATTTGGCTTGTCTTTTACGTCATTGGTATAAATACCGTGCACCCTACTTGCTCCAATGTCAATTTCACGTTGTGGGTTTATGTACAAATGCAAATAATCCCCGGTGAGCTTTCTATCTATCATCTCTAAAGCAGCAAATTCGATAATTTTGTGCCCAGATTTTGGATCCAATCCTGTGGTTTCAGTATCTAGAATTAATTGTCTCATGTTTTCATGCACCTTTTCATTGGAAAATAATTAATCATACTGTGTATGTTAATCGATGAGATTGCCACACCCTGATAAATCAGGATTCGCAATGACTGTATTTGTTGGCTCGCAATACCTATAAAACTGTGAAGCGATATAATGCTTTACCACATATCTTGCACATATAATATCTATATTTACTTTTTTTGGAAAATAACCCCATATTTATTGGTTTACCAAAATGGCAAAATTTACATGCAATATTATGTAAATTATTATCAGGGTTATTGTTTAAATATGTATTAAATGTAGGTAATTTGTACCATTTATAATAACGAACTATTAGATTTGTTAGGTATAAAAATACACCTAACACAATAATCCACAATATATGTATGCTAAAAAATATCAGCAATCCACTCAAAAGTATTAAAATAAACATTAAAACAAAACAGCCACTAAAGATGGGAGCAAGTAATAATACTGAAGAGAATAAAATAACTATTCCAATAATTTCAAAAAAAGCGCCTAACATTTATTTAAATTCCTCTTGCGGTGCTTAATAACTGCATGATTGGTTATGATAACCCCTAAAATTACCACAAGCCCGGCTAAGGCAACGCTTAATTTGATGGATTCTCCAAGAAAAAAACCAATAATTACTGATGCCACTGGCATACAATTTAAAAATACTGAGGTTTGACCAACCCCTATTTCTGCGATTGCATCTGAATACCACACATAAGCAACCACAGTGCTTATAATTGATAAATAAAACATGCCACACCAAAAAGAGATAGGTAAAGTAAAT
>CANISK010000137.1 GCA_947470205.1 Neisseriaceae bacterium
AAATGAAAGTAGAAAATCATGAAAGTTCTATTTGGTAATTGGCATTATAATACTTAATATATTTCTTGCATAACCATATATTAATATTTAACAAATATAATTATATTTTATTTCACAAAAGAAAGTTGAAGAAAATTTATTCAACTTTGCAAATTGTAAAATAAGATGCGAAAATTGGAAAATAACCAAAAATACCCACTAACGCCAGTTCGACATAAGAAACCAATAAACACTGTCATTCCCGCGAATGCGGGAATCCAGTCGATATAAATACTCACGTTATTATAATGGTTGAGCGTTATAGAACTGGATTCCCGCATCAGCGGGAATGACATACTAGCATTTATACTGTTAAATATCAATACTTTATTTATCGTCTTATGTCGAACTGGCGTCACTAGATAAATTAAAATTCATTTTAATTTATCTAGTCAACAAGCGTAGCGCGTTAGGGTTTTATAGGTTTTTTAGATATTTAGATTTCAATATTGAGAGTTGGGTGTTTCACAGCCTCTCATTTATGATTAAAAAAGGTTGCATGATGTGGAATAACTGATTATTTAATAATTATATCCATTTGTAACTGAATAACGCCAATCTTTACCAAATGCACGTGTGGTTATTTTTACACCAATCGCACTTTGTTGCCTTTTATATTCATTTTGTTTTAAAAGCTTGGCTATTTTTAGTACATCATCTGTATTATATCCCATGAATATTATTTCCGCAGTTGATTTATCATCTACAACAAGAGCATGGATTATATCATCTAGTGTTTCGTAATCTGGAAGAGATTCCACATCCATCTGGTTATTGCGTAATTCTGCAGACGGAGGTCGGGTGATTATTCGCTCTGGTATACATATTTTGCCATATTTATTTTTATAGATATTATTATACCATTTTGCAAGTTCATATACTGTGGTTTTAGGTATATCCTTAAGTGGCGCAAACCCACCTGCCATATCTCCATATAAAGTACTGTACCCCACAGCCACTTCTGATTTGTTACTGGTAACTAATGCTATCGCATTCATTTTATTGGCAAATGCCATTAAAATAGTACCACGAATTCGTGCTTGTAAGTTTTCTTTTGTAGTACATGGCGTTTGACTTTGGTTATCATTGTCAATATCTAAAATAGACGATAAGCTATCTAAATACAAATTAAAGTGTGGCATGATGTCTATTTCGTGATGATTGGTAATATTTAAATTTTTAGTTAATTCGCGTGAATCTTCTAGGCTGATATCATTGGTGTAGATCGTGGGCATCATTACAGTAGTTACATTATCAGCCCCAAATGCATCTTTTGCAATCACAAGGGTGAGGGCAGAGTCTATCCCACCGGATAATCCAATCACAACTCTACTAAAGCCATTTTTGTGGATATAATCATGGGTTCCAAGTAATATAGCGTTATATATACCACTTAGTCTGTCTGGATATGGATGAATGTGGTAAATGGATTTTATCTGTGATTGCGTCTTATTTTTGATGGGTGTATAGTTAATATAGCCAATATGCTCAACAAAAGATGGAGCTTGGTATATAAGATTGCCATTTTCATCCATCATAAAAGACGCACCATCGTAAACAATCTCATCTTGTCCGCCAATAGCGTTGATATATAATATAGGAATACTAGTTTCCACAACTCTTTTTCGTGCGTTTTCGAGTCTCAGCTTTTGTTTATTTATTTCAAATGGAGAGGCATTCACCACACAAATTATCTTTGCACCATTATTTTGTGCGGTTTTGGTATGATGAGATACCCAAATATCCTCACAAATCATCACAGATACTTTTATACCACCACATATAAAAACACTATTGTTATAGGAGGTACTTACACTAAAATATCTCTTATCATCAAAAACTCCATATTGTGGTAGCTCTTGTTTGTCATATCTATGAATTATTTCCCCATCCCGAATAATTAACACGCTATTATAAATTTTATCATTCTCATAAATAGGGGTAGAGAGCGCTATTGTAATTCCACATAAACTTTTATCAAAAAACCTTGTAATTTCATGCTCAATGTCTTCCATGAAGCCACCCCTCCACAATAAATCCTCTGGTGGATATCCGGTCAATGCTAACTCTGGGCATAAAAATAAATCACAATTATCATCAATTGCATCATGAATTGATTTTATAAGAGCATCTGCATTGGTTGTAAGCGCTCCAAGAATGGAGTTCATTTGATAAAAGGCAATTTTAATCATAATGTATCACATATAGTTAAGTATAAAACCACATTTTACCACATTGTTAAATTTGAAGATTTTTTCTTCAGATTTATTGTATATCTTTTCTTACACTTAATGATTGAGCATCAATAACAAGACACTTCATATGCAATCATTAAACCAATATCAACCCATCAGAAATCAGATTTTATCTAGCACTTAAATTATCAACAAAGAGAATAAAAGAGGATTATTAACAGCAATATGCAAAGAATTAAAATTTACTTAAATCATTAAAATTTAGCGATTTTTACATTTTTTAGGCACTACTTTCACGTTTTTTTTAAGATGCGTGTCTGCTTGATACTGGTCTGCCAAAAAATCATTACAATTTACACATTGCGAACCATGATTTATCAGGGTATGGCAATCTACACATATCATTCTAACTCGACATAAGAAAATATATAAAATGACGAATTTTGGTTTTGTATCGCGCTTATAAATGAGAAATGACTGTCGTTGTGGTGTAGTGGCTGTAATAAATCAGAATTCCTAACGAGCATCAGTGTGTGTTGCGACTGGCAATATTGATGGAAAAATTCCTGCTTTTGCATCTTTGATGCATTTATTGATTTCTTTTTTATAACGCACTTCTTCAGCATCACCCTCTTGTGCTGGCAATTTTGAGGCGTTTGTACATATAGATAAAGCATTGGTATAATCTTTTATACTTAAATAAAAACGCCCTAAAAATAGCCAGTTGTTATCAAACTCTGGGGAGTTTTTGGTTGCATTTAGAAACATTTCGAGAGCTTTTGCGTTACTACCACCAAATATCCTCGGGAGTTCTTGGTAGTAACGACCCAAAATTCGACTACTACCATAAAATTCATATGATGGGTCTATCTCCATTGCCTTTTTGAGTGCATTCATACCACTTTTAGCATTAGCCGCTGCAAATAAAATGCCTTTTGCTAAACCATAGCTCCCCAAATTTATAGCATACCAATAATGCCCATCTACTTTACTTTGGTTTAATTTAATGGCGGATTTACCCAGTCCTACACCATAATAAAACAATTTCACCCCTTCTTTAGTATCTACAAATCGTTTTTCACCCACACCGAAGTTTCCAATAAAATATACCAAACGTGCAGTTTTCCATGTGATCTCATAATCATCTGGCACAAATGGTGCTGACAATAAATAATCCCCAAGGGACTTTTGCGTAATTATGTTTTGGCGTTCCCGCCAACAGCTATCCAATAGATTTAATGATAATATGGTATCTTTGGTGATAATGCATCTATTGGTGGTTATTTCTTGTGTAATTTTGGGATTTGTTATTATGGAGTTGCCAAAAATATTTATAGTGACGATGATTATAAATGTGAGTATTTTGGTGCGAATATGCATATTGATTATGTGCTTTCTTGAAATGTGGGGTTAAATGCTAATTAAGAATATAGATTCCCAATTTCTCGGGAATGACAATAATTGACCTCAAATGCGAATTAAGAGCTAACAATGTATTTAAGAAACAGACGAATACACATTAATAAGTAAATTTTTAGCTCTTAATTCGCATGCGAAGAATGTTAATGCTGTTTGTTATGTGTAATTTTTGTTTCCTCTTTTTTAACAAGCCTATAAATATTTTGTTTGTGGGTAAATAATATACAACATCCAATCACCGCCACCGCACCAAAATAAGCATTATTTCCCATCATTATAAAGGCATAAATTGGTGCTAATATAGTTGCAATTAAAGCAGATAATGAAGAAACTTTGCTAATTTTAAAAGTAATCAACCACGATGCAACAACAAGTAATCCAACTATTACATTAAACCCAAGTATCACACCCAACGCGGTTGCAACACCCTTGCCACCTTTAAAATTAAAAAATATCGGAAAAATGTGACCTAAAACCACAAATATCCCACCACATGCGATTAAACCCAAATGATACGCATGGTGATCTACCATATTTAAAAAATAATGCTGTCCGACTAATACCACAAATAACCCCTTGAGTCCATCGCCCAAGAGAGTTAAAATTGCAGCTTTTTTATTACCAGTACGAAGTACATTGGTAGCGCCTGCATTGTTTGAACCATAAGTACGCGGATCGTCTAGTTTAAAAAACTTACTTATGATGATTGCAAATGATATTGAACCAACAAGGTACGCAAATATTAAAAATATATTCTCCATAAATT
>CANISK010000138.1 GCA_947470205.1 Neisseriaceae bacterium
AATTTAATTGGTGGTGTAAAAATTATTATTGATGACATGGTAATTGATTTATCAATATTAAATAATCTAAAAAAGATGACTGCGCAGCTTTTGAAGTAGGAGTTTTGTGATGCAATTAAATTCAGCTGAAATAAGTGAAATTATACAATCTACGATTAAGGGTATGAATATTGAAACCGAATATAAAACAAAAGGTTTGGTGGTTTCTATAGCGGATGGAATAGTGAAAATTTTTGGTTTGTCTGATGTTATGCAGGGTGAAATGATTGCTTTCCCAAATAATAAATATGGAATGGCAATGAATTTAGAACGAGACGTGGTTGGGGCTATTATTTTAGGTGAATGCGATAACATTAAAGAGGGTGACGAGGTTTACTGTACTGGTAAAATTCTTGAAGTTCCAGTTGGGCGTGAGCTTGTTGGTAGGGTGGTGGATGCACTGGGCAACCCCATAGATGGAAAAGGTTCTATTAACACAACAATGACCTCCCCCATTGAAAAAGTTGCACCAGGGGTGATTGAGCGTAAATCAGTTAGCCAGCCATTACAAACCGGCATTAAATCAATTGATTCCATGGTACCAATTGGTAGGGGTCAACGTGAGCTTATCATTGGAGATAGACAGACTGGCAAAACTGCAGTTGCGGTTGATACAATTATCAATCAAAAAGATACCGGTGTTACATGTGTATATGTAGCAATAGGTCAAAAAGCATCCTCTATTGCTAATGTGGTTAGAAAACTAGAAGAACATGACGCAATGAAGCACACAATTGTAGTTGTTGCATCAGCCTCTGAATCTGCTGCATTGCAGTTTATTGCACCATATGCAGGCTGTGCAATGGGAGAGTTTTTTAGAGATCGAGGAGAGGACGCTCTGATTGTATATGATGATTTATCTAAACAAGCGGTGGCATATCGTCAAATATCGCTATTGTTGCGCAGACCTCCTGGTCGTGAGGCTTACCCTGGAGATGTATTTTATTTACATTCAAGATTACTAGAAAGATCTGCTAGGGTTAACGAAGAATATGTACAAAAATTTACCAATGGTGCTGTAACTGGACAAACTGGCTCCTTGACGGCATTACCAATCATAGAAACACAAGCTGGAGATGTGTCTGCATTTGTACCAACTAATGTGATTTCTATCACTGATGGGCAAATTTTCTTAGAAACTGATTTATTTAACTCAGGCATAAGGCCAGCAATAAATCCCGGTATATCTGTGTCAAGGGTTGGTGGGGCTGCACAAACTAAGGTTATTAAAAAACAATCTGGAAGCATTCGCATTGCCCATGCTCAATATAGAGAATTGGCTGCTTTTTCTCAATTTGCTTCTGATTTGGATGAAACTACAAAAAATCAATTGTCGCATGGTCAAATAGTTACTGAAATTATGAAACAAAAACAATATCATCCACTTAGTGTGGCAGAAATTGCAATTGTATTGTATGCTGTAAATAATGGATATTTTAAAAATATTGCACCCAATAAGGCGTTAAGTTTTGAAACTGGCTTGTTAAGTTTTATTCACTCCAATCATAGTTTATTGATAAAAAATATAAACAGCGGTGAGATGTCTTCTGAAGATGAAAAAATTCTTAAGGAAGCATTAAATGAGTATAAAACAATATTTGTTGTGTAAGGTAAGGCTCCTTGTATGTCTACAGGAAAAGAAATACGCTTTAAGATAAAAAGCGTACAAAATACTCAAAAAATAACTAAAGCAATGCAAATGGTTGCAGCATCTAAAATGAGAAAAACTCAAAAGAAAATGCAATCTGCAAGGCCTTATGCTGAGAATATTCGTAGATTAATGTTTAATCTTGCTCACATGAATGGTTATACCAAAAATTCTGTAAATTTTTTAAGAGTTCCAGTTGAAACTAACTCAGTTGGCATAGTATTAATCACTACAGACAAGGGTCTGTGCGGTGGTTTAAATACCAATACAATAAAAGTATTTTATCAAAAAACACAGGAACTTCTAAAGGAAGATGTAAAAATCAAAGTATGCTTAATTGGTTCTAAGGGTTTAAGTGCTGCTAGTAAGTTAAATTTAGATATATCTGGTGCTACAATTGGTTTAGGTGATAATCCATCCATGGATAAGCTCGTAGGGCCAATTTCAGATCTATTAAATAAATTTTGTAATGGTGAGTTGGATGCTGTGTATGTAATTTACGCTAAATTTATAAACACCATGAAACAACAAGCTATTTGCGAGCAATTACTACCTATAAATCAATCTACATTTAATGTGAAACCATCCAATATATCTACGGATTATATTTATGAGCCAGATTTTGCTATTGTATTAAATGAGTTGGCGCGTAGATACTTAGAGTCCGTTGTTTATCAATGTGTAAGTGATAATATGGCATCAGAACAGGCCGCAAGAATGGTTGCAATGAAATCTGCAACAGATAATGCAAAAAATGCCATTACTCGTTTAAAATTGATATACAATAAATCAAGACAGGCTGCAATAACGAAAGAGTTAGCCGAAATAGTTGCAGGATCAGCTGCTGTTTAAAATTAATATAATTTCTAGGAACATAAAACATGATTCAAGGAAAAATTGTCCAAATTATTGGCGCTGTGGTTGACGTGGAATTTCCGCGCGATAATGTTCCACTTATTTATGATGCACTAGTTTTAAAAACTGGTGGAGGATTGGTGCTGGAAGTGCAGCAACAACTTGGTGGTGGAATTGTTAGAACAATCACAATGGGTAGCTCTGATGGTTTGAAGCGTGGTATTGAGGTTATTAATACCCAAAAACCAATTACAGTTCCTGTTGGAACGGCGACACTTGGAAGAATTATGAATGTTCTTGGTCTCCCAATTGACGAAGCCGGGCCAATTAAAACTGAGGAGTATCGACCAATTCATGCGCCAGCACCAAAATTTGATGAAATCTCACAAACTACTGAAGTCTTGGAAACTGGTATTAAAGTTATTGACCTATTATGTCCTTTTGCTAAGGGTGGTAAAGTTGGTTTATTTGGCGGAGCTGGGGTTGGTAAAACAGTTAACATGATGGAGCTTATTAGAAATATTGCTATTGAACATAGCGGATATTCAGTATTTACCGGTGTTGGAGAGCGTACACGTGAAGGTAATGACTTCTATCATGAAATGAAAGACTCAAACGTTTTAGATAAAGTGTCTTTGGTGTATGGGCAAATGAACGAACCACCAGGTAATAGATTACGTGTTGCATTAACTGGTTTAACGGTTGCGGAAAAGTTCCGTGATGAGGGTAAAGATGTGTTATTGTTTGTGGATAATATTTATCGGTATACATTGGCAGGGACTGAAGTATCTGCACTATTAGGGCGTATGCCATCTGCTGTTGGATATCAACCCACCTTAGCTGAAGAGATGGGTAAGTTTCAAGAACGTGTAGCATCTACCAAAAATGGTTCCATTACCTCAATTCAAGCAGTCTATGTGCCAGCTGATGACCTGACCGACCCATCTCCAGCAACTACCTTTGCACACTTAGATGCAACTGTTGTATTGAGCCGTGATATAGCATCTCTTGGTATTTACCCTGCCGTTGATCCACTAGACTCCTCTTCGCGTCAATTAGATCCACTGGTAGTTGGTGAAGAGCATTATAATGTTGCACGAAATGTTCAGGCTACTTTACAAAAATACAAAGAGCTAAGAGATATTATTGCCATATTGGGCATGGATGAATTATCTGAAGAGGATAAATTGAGTGTAATGCGCGCAAGAAAAATCCAAAGATTTTTATCACAACCATTTTTTGTGGCGGAAGTTTTTACTGGCTCACCAGGGAAATATGTTACGTTACAAGACACCATTAAAGGCTTTAAGGCAATTTTAAGCGGGGACTATGATCACCTACCAGAGCAAGCGTTTTATATGGTTGGCTCAATTGAAGAAGCTGTAACCGCAGCAGAATCTTTATAAAAAAATGGATGCAAAAATAATGACTACGCAGCATTTAATACATATTGATTTAGTGGATTCAGAATCACGGATTTTTGTTGGTGAGGTGGAATATTTTGTAATTGATGCTTATAATGGTGAGATGGGGATTTATCCCAATCACGCACCCATTGTAAGCCAATTAAAACCTGGAGTTCTAAGGGTAAAACTACCGCAAGAGCCCAATCATAAAGTATTTGCAATTTCAGGTGGTTTTTTAGAAATATCCAACAATCAAGCAATTATTTTAATTGACAGACTGGAACGTACCGATAAATTAGATGAAGTGCGCTTGATTGAACAAAAAAATGAAGCCTTGACAAAGCTAAATAATAAAACTGAAACTTTTGATCTAACAAAAACAATGTTAGATTTAGAAATTATTATTGCACAACTAAAAGCATTGCAATACATTAAACAGCACCCAAACAATTATTAGTATATATAAAAA
>CANISK010000139.1 GCA_947470205.1 Neisseriaceae bacterium
ATGACAAGAATCTGCGCGGTAATGACAATAATCTGCGCGGTAATGACAATAATCTGCGCGGTAATGACAATAATCTGCGCGGTAATGACAATTGAGATATTGCTTTATATTAATTTATTTTAGATCAAAATTCGCATTCTAGTGCAGATATACCAATTGGGAGTTTTTGCATATTAATATGCACCACTTCTACATAAAACTGTTTGTACAGTTTTTAATAAAATTACAATATCATACCACAATGTCCAATTTTTTACATACCACGTGTCTAACTTGCCACGCTCTTTAAATGATGTTTTACTTCTGCCATTGATTTGCCATAACCCAGTAATACCAGGTCTTACTTGATTATAATAAAATAATCCTTCAGTGTAATATTCAATTTCACGTGCAATCATGGGGCGAGGACCTACTAAACTCATGGTACCATTCAATACATTTAACAACTGGGGTAGCTCATCTAGGCTGGTTCTACGTAGAAATTTACCAATTTTAGTTACTCTAATATCATTTTTTAGTTTGAAATTGTTATTGACGTATGCTTGATAGTATGGACTATTGACTGCTTTCCATTCATCTAATAGGTGTTCGGCATTAACATGCATAGTTCTAAATTTAAAACATAAAAATGGTTTGCCATTATACCCAATTCGCTCTTGAATAAAAAATGGTGCGCTTCTATCTTCAAGAAATATTAATAATCCAATAATCAACATTAAAATAATAAAAATTGGAAATATTGAGATTGTGATTATAATATCAAACATGTATTTGATAAAACGATTAAATCTACTAGATAGATTATTTTCTAAACGTAATAATAATTGATCACTGCCAAAAAAGTGATTAACCTCAATCCCATATAATGGTAAACCGTCTAAATCTGGCATGATAATTACCGACATAAAGTACATTTGTAGTTTATTGATTAGAATATTTTGTTGTGATAATGTCTTACCATCCAAACATATCACTATTTCAGCATTTTTATTGATATAAAATAGTTCTTGCGATGTGATTACTGGAATCTGTTTATCGTTTATCTCTACATGACCATGAGATAATACATTTGCATTTCTATTGTTATCATTATTCATATCTATAAATGCTTTAACGGTATAACCAAGGAGTTGAAATTCTGTAAATAGATGATAAGTAGAGATAAAATTTTGCGGAGAACCGATAATATATAAATCTCTTTGCCATATATTAAGTCTAATAAGTAATAACTTTATTAAGATACGCACTGTAGGAATAAATAAAAATAAACCACCCCAAAAAAATACAAATACTTTAAATAAGCCCCCATGTTTACTTTCTAAATACAACACCGGAGTATTTACCAAAAACATTACCATTAAAGACTTGTAGGTGAGTCTGAGCTCTTCCCACGCAGGTCTTCTCTTATAATAAATTTGTTTATGCCACATAAGACCTATCACAAGAAATAGATTAACTAATTTCCACATAATAGTTTTTGAGGTAAGAATTGGAGTATAATTTAAATCATGGTAAATAGGCAACATAAATATAAGACAATACGATGTGAGAATTGCAAAAGTATCGGCAATAATTAATGAATATTTTTGTATTGCAATTTTATTTATCATATATTGCTATTCTTAAAATTTATATACTTATCCAATACAAAATTTTTAAATTTGTCTCTAAATATCTCATTGGTGAAGTTGTTGGCATTATTTATACATGCATCAATTTTGATTTGTGAATTTATTTCAGTGAATTTATTAACTGCGTTAATAATCGCCTCTATTGATTGCTCATTAAAAAACATCCCAGTTGGAGATGCGATATCCAACCCACGCACAGTCTCTAGACTGCCACCTTTGCCATATGCAATAACTGGAGTGCCGCAGGCTTGTGCTTCGAGTGGCAAAATTCCAAAATCTTCTTCAGAGGCAAAAACTAAGGCTCGTGCTTTATGTAAATATGAAATGAGATCATTCCAAGTTTGGTGCCCTAAATATGTTATATTTGGAGCATTGGATATGATGTCCAATAATTGTTGTTTTTGTGAACCATCCCCAATTACAATGAGTTTTTTATCTGGCATTTCTTTAAATGCCTTTGCAATTAGAGGGATATGTTTATATGGAACTAATCTTGATGCCGCAAGAAAATAATCTTCCTTTGGTGATTTGTTCATGTTAATTTTTATAATATCTGCTATATGTAATGTATCAACACCGGGATTAATAACAGTTGCATCTCGCCTATAAACTTTAAAAATACGTTTTGCTATAAAATTTGAGTTTGCGATAAAGTAATCTACGCCATTAGCGGTGCGATAATCCCAGAGTCTGATTTTATGTAACATATATCTGGCAATCCATGATTTAAAACCACGAGATAGATTAGCCTCTTGCAGATATTGATGTTGCATATCCCATGCATACCTCATTGGCGAATGACAATAACAGATATGAATTTGGTTGGGGCTAGTTAAAACCCCTTTTGCCACCGCATGAGAACTACTGATAATAATATCATACGAACTTAAATCAAATTGTTCTATTGCTAATGGACATAAAAAAATATAATTACGATGTTTGGTTTTTGCAAATGGAAGCTTTTGAATGAAAGATGTTGTAACTGGTTTATTATGTAAAAAACCTCTATCATGTTCCGGTATGAAGTCTATGAGACTAAAAATATCTGCAGATGGAAAACAGTGAATGATTTGCTCCAATACACGCTCAGCTCCTGCGTATATATATAGCCAATCATGAATGATGGCAATTTTTGGGGATTGTGGTTGCACTTGTGATTGATTTAGCATCATGATGTTACTATTTTAACCCACGCTTGATTATCCATATACCAATTAATTGTTTTTTCAATTCCAGTAATAAATGTTTCTTGCGGTTTATACGATAACGTAGTTTCTATTTTTGTGGGATCCATTGCGTATCTATAATCATGCCCTAGTCTATCCGGTACAAATGTTATTAGCTCCATATAACTTTTTTGAGATGCTCTTGGTTTTATTTTATCCAAAATATTACAAATTGTATGTACGACCTCTAGGTTAGTTTTTTCATTATGCCCACCTATGCAATAAGTCTGGCCAATTATACCTTTTTCGTAAACAAGAAGTATACCGCGTACATGATCTTCCGCATAAAGCCAATCGCGTATATTTTCACCAGTGCCGTATATTGGGAGGGGTTTTTCTTGTAGCGCGTTATTAATAACCAGTGGGATTAATTTCTCTGGATAGTGGTATGGGCCGTAGTTATTGGTGCAGTTTGTAATAATTGTTGGTATATTGTAGGTATTATGCCACGCTTTTACTAGTAAATCACTACTTGCTTTACTAGATGAATATGGCGACTGGGGGTCATACTTGGTGTCTTCATTAAAATATCCAGTTTTCCCTAATGTACCAAACACTTCATCAGTGGATACATGGATAAACTTAAAACTTGGAGTCGAATTTTTAGATAAATAATGTCTGGTGCATTCTAGTAGATTATATGTTCCCATGATATTGGTTTGCATAAATACATTTGAGCTTTCAATTGATCTATCAACATGAGACTCGGCTGCCAAATGCAATATCCCACATGGTTGATATTTGTCAAATAATTCAGTGATTTCTTTATGATTACATATGTCCACTCGCTCAAAAGAATATCTCTCATTAAGGGCTATATCTTTTAATGACTCAAGATGTCCTGCATATGTTAGTTTATCTATATTTACCACGTTATAAGTGGTGTTATTAATTAATAATCTCACCATTGAAGAGCCTATAAAACCTGCGCCACCAGTTACAAAAAGTGTTTTATTCATTTTTATAGTTTATTACCTTTAAATTAGTTCAAATAACTGCACTGTGAGATTGCCACGGGGCGCTGCCCCTCGCAATGACAAAAACCTCACAATCACAATGTAGCGTCTTGCAATAATGGCTGTGTCCGGTCTTTATCTGAAATTATATATTCCGTTGGAAGTTTTGGCCAATTTATGTTAATATTTGGATCATTGAATTTGATGCCAAAATCACATTCTTTGGAATATTCTTGACTTACTTTATATGATAATATAGCGTTATCGGTTAGTGCTAAAAACCCATGAGCAAATCCCACTGGGATATATAGCATATATCTACTTTCTTCAGATAATTCATAGCCCACCCAGTGACCAAATGTGGGTGAATTTGTCCTGATATCTACCGCAACGTCAAATATTTTGCCCACAACACATGTAACTAACTTGGATTGGGGGTATGGATGAGACTGGTAATGCAATCCACGCAATACCCCCAATGATGACATCGAGTAGTTATCTTGCACAAAATCTTCAGTAATACCATTTGCTACAAATAGGGATTTTTTATACCCCTCAAAAAATATCCCCCTAGAATCTGAGAGCACTTTAGGTTTG
>CANISK010000140.1 GCA_947470205.1 Neisseriaceae bacterium
AATAAATATTTGGATTACTTTAAGGGAGGGACGCTTATCGGTAGAGGCAGGAATAAAGTATGTTACCAAGATAACAAAAATCCCTCCGAAGGAATTCTACTTGCTAACAATGCTAAAGGGGCTAAAGATTTCCAAATGGAGCTGCAACTGAATAAGTACATTGCAACATTACCAGACGATATAAAGCTTAAGGTGAATAATATTGTTAGCTTGCAGCGTGTAGATGCGCATGATCCACATATGGCTCGTGTAAGCTTATGTGGGGAAGAATATTTTAATAATGCGCGTGAGACTAAAGCGCCAACCCAATCAAGAGTGCCCTCACTTGATGAGTCTAGTGTGTCACAAAATTCGTCACCAATTAATGGTAAGAGATACAAGATAAAACTGATATTGTGTTCGATGAATCATCGTTGCATAATTTTATTAATAAATTAAAAACCATGACAAATGAAGAATTTGCGACACAAAAGTATTGTACATCCAAAGGGGATCTAATTAAAGATAAACGTGAGTTCACATTCGAGATCATTAAGCAGTTTTGTAATTGTTTGGCGGTGTTATTATGTGCAAAGATAACGCATAAGGATTTGCATGGTAATAATATTAAAGTAAGGTTCAATCTAATGGAGAATGGTGATAAGAAAATACAACTCAAATTGGTAGATTTTGGTAATGCAAAATTTGGTGTTCAATTTGACTCTCACGCGGATGTGCAGTTTGCTTTACAATCTGGGAATATAGTTAAGCACTTTCAAAATATATTCTTGTCAGATCAAGATACGCGAAATAGACGAAATGTGATTGTGGATAGTTTGTTATTATCTATTCCAGGTGAAGCGCAAAATAATGCCAATATATTTTATAAGACAAAGTGTGACAAAGCTGCAAAAGAGCTGAAAGGTTATTTAAATTGTTGTAAAAATAATAAACAATATCCAGATGAGATAATAATTAATTACCTATTAAAAGAATATATTTTGAATCATATAAAAGATTTATATTAATTGGGGAAATGTATGGCGGTGGGATTGCCGCTCAAGGCTCATTACTTGTGCGTTTCGCACTTGAATTCCGGTATATAAAATCTGGAAAAATATAAAATCACTATTTACATATGCAACCAATGATATAATATATGAATATACTTATATTCTTTATAAGGTTTATCGCAATAAAAAGGTATAAAATGGAAAACAAAAAAGATGCAGAACTTGGGCAAAGAAAGAGATTATTGATTGGAATTGCTATTGTGGCTACTGCCACAATAGGTGTTTATGGCTACTTTAAATATGATGAAATATTCCCAACCACAGATAACGCATATATAGATGGCAACCTAATCAATGTGGCAACCAAAGTAAGCGGATATATCGCATCTATAAATGTAAAAGACAATCAATATGCTCATAAAGGTGATTTGCTTCTAACCTTAGACCCAAAAGATTATCAAGTAAACTTGGAGCAAGCTAAACAAAATTATCGAAGTCAAGTTGAGATGGCAAAAATGGCGAAATGGCAAGTAGAGGTGCAAAAAAAACAAATCAAGAAAGATGGGGAGCAGTTAAATTTCTTAAAAGAAAGACGAGATAGATTTGAGGCACTCTATAAATCTAATGTGGTGTCTCTACAGGATTACCAACAAGCAACTACAGACTGCAATACTGCAGTTACTGGTATTGCAATGGACAATGACAAATACACTCAGTTTTTAAGTGGGTATCAGTATGCACTTGCCAAAGTGGATGTGGCTAAAGCAAACCTAGATAATGCAAACAACAACCTCGAATACACTAAGTATTACGCCCCATCAAATGGATATGTCACCAATCTCACAACTTTAAGCACTGGAGAGCTTATAAACACCGGACAACAAGTATTTGCAATAGTTGATACAAGCAACTGGTGGATAACCGCCAATTTTAAAGAAACACAGTTAGCGCGAATAAAACCTGGACAAAAGGTATCCATCAATCTTGATATGTACCATCACACATACTCTGGTGTGGTACAAAGTGTAAGCCACGCTAGTGGTAATACATTTTCTTTGTTGCCAGCTCAAAATGCCACGGGTAATTGGGTGAAGGTAACTCAACGCTTTAGTGTGTTAATTAAAATTGAAGATAATGCGGAGTACCCACTACGCATTGGTGCTAGTTCTAAAGTAAAAATAAACACCTTATGAGTTTTATTGAAGAGATAACAAGTAATGATTGATGCTATACTTTTAAATATCCTAGCCTGCCCTATTTGTAAGGCTAAGATTGAATATGATAAAAAAAATAATGAGATATTATGTAATAAATGCAAACTCGCCTACCCCATAGATGATGGGATACCGGTAATGCTTATTAATAAAGCGAGAAACTTCGAAAATGTATAGAGTGGTAATTCCTGCACGGATGGATTCTACTCGCCTTCCAGGGAAGATGTTATTGGATGTGGGTGGTGTGCCGTTGGTTATCAGAACAGCCCTGCAAGCAAAAAAAAGTAGTGCACTGTCTGTGGTGGTTGCAACCGATGATATTGATATATTTAAAGTCTGTGAAACTTATAAAATCAATGCAGTTATGACCAATATCAATCATCAAAGTGGTACCGAGCGGATAGCTGAAGTGGTATCAAAACTTGGCTACAATGACAATGAATATATAGTAAATGTACAGGGGGATGAACCCCTGATTGACCACATGTTAATTGATAACTTATCCGAGTTTATCATCAATAAAAAAACCCAGATTGCAACTATTACCCATAACATTACGTCAACAGATGAGATAAACAATCCAAATATTGTAAAAGTGGTATTGGATAAAAACTCAAATGCGTTATATTTCTCTAGATATGCTATCCCATATAATCGAGATAACGACACTTTGGATATAAACCGCAATATATACCTTAGGCATATTGGTATTTATGCTTATACCGTAGGTTTTTTAAAAGAATATGTCAAAATGAGTGTATCTAAGATTGAACAAATAGAAAAACTTGAACAATTAAGAATCTTATACCATGGATATGACATAGCTGTCATGAAAACTGATATAGTTCCGCATGCTGGTGTGGACACCATGGACGACTTGGTGCACGTGCGGAGTTTTTATTCCAAATCTTTAGTGTGACTGAATATTAGGGCCATTTCAATCTATATTTCAAATCGGTAATTGCGAATCATGATTTATCATGGTAAGGCAATCTCATAAGCAATAACACGCAACATGTAACATATGAGCATCAAACAATGAGATTGCCTTACCATGATAAATCATGGTTCGCAATGACGAGGTCACTCCATTTTCTCTATATCAAAATTATTTTGTCAGGTATCAAGTCTATCCACTAAAAGATAGTTTGTCTGTATGATGGTATTTTCCATAGATCATCAAGAATTACAGCGTTATTTTTGTGATTTTTCGCATCCTATTTTACAATTTGTGAATTTAAAGAAATTTTCTTCAATGTTATTTTAACATATTATATTATAATATAGCATGAATTAAGAGGCGAACCAACCACGCCTTGTTCACATGGCTCTTAATATAATAATTTTTAATAAAGTGTACTCATGCATACTGCTACAACCAATCAAATACTCACCCAAAAACCAAGTGCTGATTTGTTGCAGGTTGATGAACATGGTAATAACGCTAAGAAATATCATTCAATAAATAACATTATTAAAAAATTACAATCTTATCCTGCGGGTAGTAATTTTCAAAAATTACAATGGGCAGCAATGACAGCAATAAAAACAATACAGGAAAGTATTAATCATGGAGATGGGGTTTATTTTGATAATACACATCATTACGGCAACTACCAAGATAATGAAGATGCAAAAAATTTATTTAAAGAATTAACGCAAGGAGAATTTAAGTCAGAATTAGAATTTATATGTATACATCAAAAATCTGATTGTACAAAAGGTCAAGATTTGAGCCTTTTTGATACACACTATACAGCGAATGCTATATTTTTACAAACATATATAGACAATATGGGCAACGATATCGATAAAACTACCCAGCGAAATCAGATATATCGTGATTACCAAGCACAAGTACTTAAGCAAGAATTAGATAAACATGGTTATAGTAATTATGTTATAGCAATATTCACTGCATGTTTTAATAAAAAAGAAACATCGTTAAATTTATCCTGTAATCAATTAACAGCAATACCAAGTAATTTAATACTAGAGTTGTTATCGCCACATTTGCAAAACCTTGATTTACATGACAATGAAATCACCGAGATAAAACCAGATACATTTAATGGGCTTGGTAATTTGCAATATCTTGATTTACATGACAATAAAATCACCGAGATAAAACCAGATACATTTAATGGGCTTGGTAATTTGCAATATCTTGATTTACATGACAATAAAATCACCGAGATA
>CANISK010000141.1 GCA_947470205.1 Neisseriaceae bacterium
ATTCCCGCGAAGATGATTGTCATTCCCGCGAAGATGATTGTCATTCCCGCGAAGATGATTGTCATTCCCGCGAAGGCGGGAATCCATGCCCTATAATGTTTTACTGGATCCCAGCGGTCTTAGATGATGACAGTATTTCATCATTATTATTGAATATACATAAGTAAGTTATCTAGTTCATCCAATGAGGCATAATTAATAACAACTTTACCCATACCTTTTTTATTATGCTTTATGTTTACCGACATGCCAAGTTTATCGGATAAACTATTTTCCAAATGTAATACATCTGGATGCTTGATTTTAGTTTTGATTGTTTTATCTATATTATCACTGGCATCATTTTTTAACAATGACGCAACATATTTTTCCGCCATAGCGGTTGTCATTTGTTCATGAATAATTTTATTGGCCACTGCTATTTGTTGATTTAATGGAAGGGATAATAAAGCACGTCCGTGTCCCATTTGAATTTGCCGTGTTATTATTAATTCTTGTACTTCCTTAGACAAATTTAACAGCCTCAGAGTGTTGGTAACGTGGCTTCTAGATTTACCGGTGATGGTTGCAAGCTCTTCATGGGTGAGAGTGAATTCATCAATAAGTTTCTTATACCCAAAAGACTCTTCAATAACATTTAAATCGGTACGTTGGATATTTTCAATTAAGGCAATTGCAAGGGCTTCTTTATCTGTGATTGGTTTGATTATAGATGGTATGGTGATACAACCAGCAAGTTTTGCGGCTCTGCACCTACGCTCACCCGTAATAATCTCATAGTAGTTATCTTTCTTGCGAAGAACAATTGGCTGTATTACGCCATTATGTTTAATTGATTGAGAAAGTTCCTCGAGCTCGGTTTCATCAAACGACAACCTTGGTTGAAATGAACTGGGTTTAATTAAAGATAGTTCAATGTGCTTTAAGCATTCGCCTTCAATGCCGCTATCTTTATTTTCATTATTGGTAATTGCATTTATTGATATGTGAGAGGCACTCAAAAGGGCATCTAGACCTCTACCAAGACCTTTGAATTTGTTTTTATTCATTATGTATTACCTATTTTTTTACGAATTTCATTAGCAAGTTTTTTATATGCCATAGACCCACTAGCGTCTTTATCTAGTAACACAGCAGGAAGGCCATAGCTTGGCGCTTCCGCCAAACGAATATTACGAGGAATGCAAGTTTTGAATAATTTATCACCAAAGTGTTTTATGAGCTCATTTGACACCTCTACAGCTAAGTTATTTCTTTTGTCAAACATGGTGCGAATGAGCCCTAAAAGCTCTAATGTTGGATTGATAGATTTTTGCACCAAACTCACAGTACTGAGTAAATCTGCTAATCCTTCTAAAGCATAATATTCACACTGAATTGGTACGATAAATTTGTTAGCCGCACAAAGTGCATTTAGTGTGAGCAAACTCAACGATGGAGGGCAGTCTATTATAATATAATCATATTGATTAACAATATTCATTAATGAATTTTTTAATTTATATTCACGTTTTGGAGCATCCACAAGTTCAATTTCAGCTCCCGCAAGATTGCGATTTGAGGGCAGTAGGTCATAACCGCATTTTTCTATTGGTATTATGGTATGATTAATATCTGCATTGTTTAGTAATACATCATATATAGATTGACTAATAGTATTTTTTTCAATCCCACTGCCTGTAGTGGCGTTTCCTTGTGGATCTAAATCAATCAATAATACTTTGTGATGCAGCGCCAACATGGCTGCGATATTTAAGGCACTGGTGGTTTTACCCACCCCACCTTTTTGATTGGTAAATACAATGATATTGTTTATTGACATATTTTTATATCTTTTATGTTACATAACAATGGTTAATGAAATTTGCTAACCAAATTATACCATTTATTAATTGATAACTTTTTATATCTTTCATAAAATGGAAAAATTTTTTATAATCTAAGCGTTTACATCTATGATATAATATTAGTCGTTAATAATTTATTTTAACACATTCTTATTACAATACAGCACTTACAAAGGAACGTCAAATGAATGGTACTCAAATTAATCAATCCAACCATAGAAATAATACCAATACCGATAAAGATATTTGTAATCAACTTTTCGACATTTTTAGCAATTGCATAAAGTCGCTTCTTCCATTATCAGAAGAATAACAAATCAATCAAATGATTAAAAACGCACAAGATTTTATTGCCAGTTGTAACGATAATAAAAAATTATTTAACATTGCACTGGAGGCAGACCAAAATTTAGTGCACGACTCTGCTCATAATCGTGAGATACGCAAATTGGCAATGTTAACTGTGTCTCGATATTCTAATTTAGCGCGATCTTGCTACATGATACAGTGTCACAAAGAAACAAAAGCATTTCAAAATCCTTTTTTCGTTCCATCGCCTTTATATCTACAAGCAATGTTAAAACTAATGCCAGATATTAAAAATTTTATAAAATTTTTATCTAAGGTGTTCAATACCGAAAAAACAATAGGAAAGATAAAGACATCAATGGATACATTAATTCAATCACAAAATAATGTTAATCTTTCTAGTTTCGAAGAACCATTTAAACTAATACATCAACTTACTAAAAATCCAGACTTAATTAAATTTACTTCAGACGACGCTCAAAGTATGATAATGTACTTTGGAATGTTTAAACCAACAATAGACAAAAAGGAACTTCAGAACATTGATAAAATGAGAAATATTTTTCAGTCGTTCGTTGTAATAGCAAATTCTACACATCAGGGTATACCTTTGCAACAAAAATCAAAGAGAAATAATGATAATGAAATACAATTTTTCCAGCAAAAATTGATATTTGAATCTATGAATGATTTTCATAACTATCACATGGAAATAAATTTAGCCCTTGACTTTGACGCCAATGAAATATGTAAAGAAAAGCTAAGAGATATATGTAACAATATAAACACCATGAGAGGAAACATTGAATCACTTCGAGCAATGAAATTGCACTTCGAAGAACTTTGCACGAATGATGTAAATACTTTTTCTAAAAATTATGTCAATAATAACTCTATTTTAAGTAAAATGTTGATAAATATAATTAATATATCCGACAATAGTTCTATATTAATTGGTATTGTTGTAAAAAATATGGAAAAAACATTAAACGCACTAAATGGCAAATTTTTAAAATACGTGGAAAATTATATATTGCAAAAACCACTTACTGTAATATATATGCCAATAAGATTTATAGAAGAAAATAAAAAAGAAGAAACTTCACCGCTGATATCAAAACAAACCAAAACAAATAATGATAATGAGATATTCTTACAGCAATTTCAGCAATCTCAAGAATTTACCGATACATCACAAACAAAAAATATTCCGTTACAACAAAATGAAATTGATGATGCAAACAACAATGAAAGTGAAGATAAAGAAATAGAAAATAATTTTAAAGAAAAACTTAATCTGAAGATTGATAAAGAAAATAGCAATACTGCACATATGACTCTCACAGAGTATTTGGCCATTGTTACTGAGGTATATTTAAATTATTGCGATTCCCCGTATGGTAACAAAACAGAGTTAACAAAAGTTTTTCATGACATTTTAAAATCATACAAATCAAAGAAAAACACCAATACGTCATCTCAAGAAGAACAATCAGGTAGTAATGGCAATCCTAGTAAAATTATTCAAGTTTACACTAATGGAGGAGCTTGGATGTCATTTTCGATTCCCACTAAAATTATTACATCTCTGACTCAATACGACCAAGAAGAATTTAAAGAATATATGGAATACTCAAAAACATATTTTGTTGGTAAATACGGTCAAACTGGGTTTAAGAAACTAGTTGGAAGCAAGAATGAGTATGAATTTAAATTCATGAATAGCGACGCAAGAATCATGTTTAACGAATACGGTGCATGTACGGGCGTTAAAACAAAGAAAATAAGCAAGAAAAATCAATAAAAAATTCATCAGCATTATTTTTGATAGCTTTAGCCCCGCGTTATATCACAAATTTTTTAAATAGCAATTTTAATTGCCCAATGACGATATTTCTGATATGATTATGCATTCACATCACATATAAAGGTATATACTTATGTACAACAATATAGTTATAATTGGTGCCCAATGGGGAGATGAAGGCAAGGGGAAGATTGTAGACTGGCTAACTGAATCCGCTGATGCGGTAGTAAGGTTTCAAGGTGGACATAACGCTGGACACACTTTGGTGGTCAATGGGCAAAAAATTGTTCTTCATCTTTTGCCATCTGGCATATTACATGACAATGTAAATTGTTTTATTGGTAATGGTGTTGTAGTATCACCAACCGCACTATTAGAAGAAATTAAACATCTTGAATCTTTAGGTGTAGATGTTAGAAGTAAATTAAAA
>CANISK010000142.1 GCA_947470205.1 Neisseriaceae bacterium
GTACATTCAAATAGTATGGCACAAATTAACTAAATGCGAGACTTGAATAGTTAAGTGCTGATATTTTTACAACAATCTCCGATAAATAGGAGATTGTTGTATTGGTGGTTACTTTTTTATTGTTATTATTTCTATAATGGGGTTTTAATGAATATTTTAGATAGCCCTTATCTTTATGGGTTATGTGTTTTAAGGTGTGAAAAATGGCAAAATCTGAGGCTCAGATACGAGCAAATAAAAAACATAGGCAAACCACTCAAAAGTTGAAATATACCAAAATTACATTATTACGTAGTACTCATACTATACTAAAAGATATCTCTTTACACACCAAGGAGAATATGCAAGAGATTATCTTAAAAGCTATCAATCTTTTTGAGGGTAAGAACCATGACAACTGATGCGCAAAAAAAAGCAACAAAGAAATGGAACTCTACAACTGGGCATGAGAATTACATTACCTTTAGAATATATAGAGAGCTCAATGATACAGTGAAGAGCATGTCATTAAAGCATGATTTAACACCAAATGAATATATAGCCCTTATTGTGAGTAATTATCATCAGTGTATACAGATGAAAGATGATGAGTAGGTTGTTGTTGTGGCTATGTTGGGTTTTATATAAACAATTAGATTGTACGTTCATACAGGAATTAACTATTAACATTTAAATATAAAGGCAGTATTATGAGAAATATAATCCAGAACTATAATGAATTTTTAACTAAAGTATCCAGTGTAGCTAAACATGATATTTTAAATGATAAGATATTTTGGAATAGCTTGGTTCATAATAAGATAAACCATGATGGTGTAGATGGTAAACTTGGTGAATCATATTCAATAGAGGTATTGAATGGGTATGATACCAAGAACCAATCTGTATATAATATGGATTTTGTTATAACTGGAGTGGTGGAGAGTGGTGGAGTGAATCGTATCGTGAAGGTATTTGCAGTGTGATGGGTTTATTGTTGTAATTTTGGTGGTGTAAATAATAATGTTGACTGTTAAATATTAAGTGAGTTATAATTACTCATTATTAATCATTTATAGGTATTAGATTATGAGAATACAAATTACTATTGATGATGCTTTTGGTGGTCAGATTAGGTCAAGGGCAAAAGAGCTAGGATTGTCCGTAAGCTCATATAGTAGATACGTTTTAAAAGAAGCCTTAAAAACTCGAAAATTAAAAAAATTAGATATTGCTTTAAATGAAGAATCCGAAGAAGTAACTTTTGAAGAGTTTCAGGCACAAATTAAGGCATTGAAAAAAAATGCTTAAATTAAAGCAAAAACCTTCTTTTAAAAAGGATATGAAAAAGTACAAACACAATAACAAAGTTTTGGATGAATTGGAATATATTATATCATTATTGATTCATGAAAAACCTATACCCGCTAAATACCGAAATCATATGTTAACTGGTAATCATGCTGGTATTATGGAATTACACTTACGACCAGACGACTTGTTGCTATATGTTAAGGTGGAGCATGAAAGTATTATTTTGACAGCTTTAGGCAGCCATTCAGAATTGTTTGGGTAATATATGGGTAAATACACTCCACAAGAATGTCACATTAGCCTATAGTCTATTGATACATACAAAAATACATAAAAAGTGTAGCAAATAAGTTAAAATATTCATTTTTTGACATTATGAGCGGTAAATTATAATATCTAATAAAACATTTACATGAAAATATGAATTGTGATATAATCTTATTAGTAAGATTATTAAAAAGGATATCTTTATGCCTCAAGTTAACACAACTAAGCTATCATCAAGAGGACAGGTGGTTATTCCAGAAGAGATAAGAAATGCAATGCATTTACATTCAGGCGATAAATTTTTAGTATTATGTGAAAATGACGTAATCATTTTAAAAACCATATCACCCAGTGTGGAAAATTTTAAGCCACTGATAAATAAAATACGTAAAATAGCCAAAGAAGCAGGCTTAACTAAAGATGATGTGCAATCAGCCATTAAATTATCAAGAAAAAAATATTAAGGAATTTCGTAATGGATATTGTTACCATTAATAAAACTGTTGAAAGTAAAATTATCACGGTGCGTGGTCAAAAGGTTATATTAGATTCAGAGGTTGCGTTGCTATATGGGGTAGAAACCAAACGTGTTAATGAGGCAGTTAGTAGGAACTTGGAGAAGTTTCCTAATGGATATACAATAGAATTAACTGAGGATGAATGGTTGCCATTGAAGTCGCAATTTGCGACTTCAATGAAAGGTGGAAAAATAAAATTACCAAAGGCTTTTACTGAAAAGGGGCTCTATATGTTAGCTACAATTCTAAAAAGCCCTAGAGCTACAGTTACCACTATTGCAATAGTAGAAACTTTTGCAAAAGTACGTGAAGCAACCAGATCTGTTGCTGAATTATTAGACACAGGCGAGAATAATCCACATGCTGAGAAATTGCAACATAAAATAGGTCATTTTATGACTGATATACTAACTCCAAATATAGATGACTACGACATAGAAACAATAAAAACATCTACTAAAGTAAAATTCCTTTCGATGTTTGAATTTTCTAAAGAAGTTGTACGTAAACCAAAGAAAAAACAATAGTATTGGTGGGTTTTAATTATGCAAGGACATAGAATAGGCTATATAAGAGTTAGTACTGTAGAACAAAATACAGTACGTCAATTAGATGGCATTCAACTAGATAAAACCTTTACGGATAAATGCTCAGGTAAAGATACCAACCGACCACAATTAGCTTTAATGCTTGATTTTGTACGTGATGGAGATATTGTATTCGTGCATTCTATGGATAGATTAGCTCGCAATTTAGATGACTTAAGAAAATTAGTTAACAAAATTACTGACAAAAATGTAACAGTGCAGTTTGTAAAAGAAAATTTAATATTTTCTAAAGATAGTAAAAACCAAATAGCAAATTTGATGTTATCAGTTATGGGTGCATTTGCAGAATTTGAACGCTCACTCATAAAAGAACGACAATTAGAGGGAATTGCAATTGCTAAAAAAGAAGGTAAGTATAAAGGTAGGCATAAATCATTAAATCAAGAACAAACAATTGAATTAAACAAGATGGTAGCCGATAGATATAAAAAAGTAGATATAGCAAAGAAATTTGGTATTAGTAGATATTCAGTGTATCGATATTTAAATCAAACTGAAAATATCTAGCTAACAGCACTCCCCTACCCACCACATGACACCTTTTATTCTAATAAAAAGCTAGTATTTACAAAGCAAAGGGGCAGAAACCGAAGGTTGCGTAGTGAAGTCACTTGGGCGTAACGAGGAGGGGGCATAGCCCCCTAATAACCAAGAACCAACAAATAAAGTCAAGCTACTACGTGCGATACATATCCATAATCCAAAACCTTCCATTCATCTAATTACCCACAATGTTATTCAAGAAAACTGTTAATAACTAAGAAAAATACTTCATTATCAATTATTTATTATTTGTGTGTCAGACTTGAATTGGAGATGTGCATTTTTTATTGGAATTATTGTAATAAGACCATATGATACCAATTCCGTTAATCAAACAATAAACCATTGCCGACCAAACCCATAATATGATAAAATATACTTACCATGACAGAAAAACTGATAAAAAAACACGACGAGCTAAGTAAAGCATTTCTAACTGATATAGAAAGTGCAAAAAGCTTTCTAAAAATATATCTCAACTCTAAAGTAATTAGAAAATGCGATATAAATTCATTATCTATAGAACCAAATAGCTATCTAGATAATGAATTAAGAGAGAAGTACTCCGATGTAGTCTATAAGCTAGACTTAAAAGATAAAACAAGCTGTGCTTATGTGTATGTACTAATAGAACATCAATCATCAGCACAAAAGCTAATGCCATTACGAATATTAAGATACCAGCTTGAGATAATACAAACACATATAAGCACACATAAAGTAGACGACAATCTACCTCTTGTTGTGCCGATAGTCTTCTATAATGGGCAACAATCCCCGTATCCGTATTCTACAGATATTGTGGACTTATTCGCCAATAAAGACCTAATCTCAGAGATTGGCATGGGTAAGTTTGGTTTAATAGACCTAACAGTCACCGATGAAGATGAGATACTAAAACATAAGCAATTAGCATTGCTTGAGATGTGCCTAAAGCACATAAATGCAAGAGACTTTAATGCAGTAATTGATTTCATAGTTAATGCATGTATAGTTGCCAATAAAGATAAAATAAGTAAAAAGTTATTTGATAGCGCTCTTTCATATTTAATGAATGCTAAAGAACGCAAAGAACTAAATCCATTATTTATAAAGTTAATAGATAATTTACATGAATGTGAGGTAGATATTATGACTTATGCAGAAGAGCTTA
>CANISK010000143.1 GCA_947470205.1 Neisseriaceae bacterium
CATGTTGCCAGTTAATTAATAAATTTTTTGTTAAAAAAGACCCCACAATCATCCTCACCCGATTATGCATATACCCAGTTTGCCATAGCTCACGCATACCAGCATCAATAATTGGGATACCGGTTGTACCTCTCTTCCAATGCTTGAATAACTCCATATCATCACCCCAAGCAAATTTATCAAATTTGGTGTTGAGATTTCTGCTATCTATATCTGGATTATAATAGAGTAAATTATAGGCAAATTCGCGCCAGCCAAGTTCACTCAAATAGCACTCTATTGAGTTATTTGATTGATGAAGTTCTTTTATTTTATAATATATCTGGTGAGGGGATATTTGCCCAAAATGAATGTACGAACCAAGTTTTGAGGTTCCATCAATACTGGGGTAGTCTCTATTATGTTTATATTGGTTAATTTTACCTGTAAGAAATTTATTTAAAATTGTCCACGCACCATTTTCACTAATATCCCAAGATTTTATCATTTGATTATGCCACATTGTCGTGATTGGTAACAAAAGTAACTCATTTAACGTCACCCCACCATCACAGTGTTTGAATAATTTTATATTGGGGTGATTGTCTGTGGTGGCACGAGGCTGTACCGCATTTTGACAACCTTTATGATAAAATGGAGTGAAGATTTTATATGGAGTTTTGTCTGGTTTGCTCACTTCCCATGGTTCCCAGAGTAAAGTTGAATTAAAACTCATTGTATTAATTTGCATCTTAGTAAGCTTGATTTTGATGTTGGTATTGCGCTTTATTTGATATGGTTCGTAGCATCTATTCCACACCACATGAGTTATATTATGTTTTTTTATTAATGATACAATAATATCTATTGGATCCCCAATTAAATAATTCAGTGTATTATTTAATGAATTATCTAATGCTTTTAGGCTATAATGTAGCCACACTTTAGATGCAGAGCCTATTTTATCTATATTAGCATCATCTAATATATAAATAGGGATTATATCCCCATTTAATGTATGTGCATAATCCAGTGCTGGATTATCATACATCCGTAAATCATATTGAAACCACATTAAAATTTTATTATCCATATCTTGACCTCAAAAAACCACAAAGGATACATCATGCATAAATTAGCACTCATTGGAAACCCAGTCACACATAGTTTATCTCCAAAATTATTTGAAGAATTTGCTCGGCAATGCAACATAAACCTAACGTATGATAAAATTTTAGCCACTAGTGTAAAAGATTTTACCACAAAAGTAGATAATTTTTTTGAAGATGGTGGTTTAGCATTAAATATCACCAGCCCATTTAAACATCATGCATATTTAATTGCTACCAATCACACCACATATTCGGCGTTTTGTAAAACAGCTAATTTATTATATAAAAATGACACTGAGCAACAAAATATCACCGCTCACACTACAGATGGATATGGACTTTTATATGATATGACACAAAATCTACACACCACATTATACAATAAAAATATTTTAATAATTGGTAGTGGTTTTGTGGTGGATTCTATTCTTATGAATATAATTTTAGAAAATCCAAAACAATTATCGATACTGGCAAGAAACATAGAAAGGGTGGAACATTTGCAACAAAAATTTGCAATTAATATTTATAACCCACAGGTAGAGTATGATATTATTATTAACTCATCAATTAATGATATTTCTAATTTATTATTTGATAAAATATCTCTAATTAAAACTAACGCATTGTGTTATGATTTATCTTATTTGCCTACAGTCACATTATTTCATCAAAAGATGCTACAAAAAAATCCACATATAAACATTCAAAATGGATTTGGAATGCTCGTGGCACAGGCTAAAATTGCATTTGAATTACTCTTTAACCAGAAACTAAACATTAAAAACATTATACGCAACATGGAGACACAGAATAATGAGTGATATATTTTATTTACTTTTGTCCTTGGGGTTTATTTTATTTGCAGCACATTTTTTTTGTAATGCTTTGGAGCACTTGGGTGCAGAGCTTAAGTTATCGGAAAATGTGGTGGGTTCCATCTTCGCAGCTGTTGCAACGGCATTACCAGAAACGGTTATCCCAATATTATCCATAATTGGTATTAGCCAATCCAATCTAAACCAGTCAATCAGCATGGCATCCATCATAGGTGCACCATTTATGTTATCTACAATCTCAATCTCCATTATGGCCTTTGCGGTATTAAAATCTCGCGGATTATATGGACGCATTCAACCAAATTCATTGGGATTAAATCGTGATTTAAGTTTTTTTCTTTTGGCTTACACCGTTGCATTTGCGGCACTTTTCTTACAACATAACTCATACACCAAACTAACCAATATAATATTTGGCATATCTCTTGTGTTGATGTATGCAATATATATATGGTGTACAATAAAATCTTCTACAAATTTACCAAACAATAAAGAAAATGACAATAATCAACATATAAAAAAAGATACACCTCTTTTTATAACTCACTTGAGGGGTATTAGGTTATACAAACATATTAAAACAGCGATTTTGCTTCAGTTAATTATTGGGCTTGGTATGTTGATTTATTTTGCTCATATATTTATTGTGCAAATTAATATCATTGCATACGAATACGAGTTGTCATCATTTTTATTATCTCTAATTATTATCCCACTTGCGACGGAGCTTCCAGAGAAAATAAACAGTGTATTGTGGATAAGAAGAAAAAGGGACACTTTGGCAGTTGGTAATATTACAGGGGCAATGGTTTTTCAGGGGACTTTATTGCCAACCATTAGCATCTTGTCTGGCACTTGGAATATAGATAATAACAAACATGCAATTTTTGTTATTATTGTCACAATGATAGCTAGTTTATGGTTGTTATACAATAATAAAAAACAAAATATTCAAATCTGGCAATTCATTGTAAATTTTGTGTTATATTTTATTGTTATTTTATTATCATTCATTTTCATGACCTGATTAAAAATTATTATTTATTAACGCCAATTCGACATAAGACGATAAATAAAGTATTGATATTTAACAGTATAAATGCTAATATGTCATTCCCGCGGATGCGGGAATCCAGTTCTATAACGCTCAACCATTATACAAACGTGAGTATTTATATCGACTGGATTCCCGCCTTCGCGGGAATGACAGTGTTTATTAGTTTCTTATGTCGAACTGGCGTTATCCAATTTTTTGTTTGCTTCTTTGATGAAGCAATTTAAAATATTTTTAGTGATTACATCGAAAACTGGGCCAATGCATTTTTCCAGTATTTTATTTGCGAATTGATACTCTAGACAAAAATTTATTTTACACCCCAGATCTTTGCATGATATAAACTCCCATTTACCATGTAATGTTTTAAATGGCCCTTTAATTAGACTTATTTCAATTAAAGAATAAGGGGTGTGGATATTTTGTGTGGTAAATTCTGTTTTTATTTTTAAATATTCTACATATAACGCACCAACTACAATATTATTACCCTCTGAGATCACCTCAGATTTAACACACCAAGGAAGATATTGTGAGTAATTTTCAATATCACTCACGAGCTCAAACATTTCTTTTGTAGAATGGGGCACTAATACAGTTTTTACAATCTTGGTCATATACTCCTAGTCCAGATTTTAAATACTTCGAGGATGTTATTGGCAGTTTAAATTTATTGTTTCAAATTTGATATCATTACCAGATATCTTATATCGGATAAATTTGGTATTGCGGTTTTTATTAATGATACATGGTAACAATCTAGTATGGGTTGTAATTCATCTTGCACCCTGGAACTTTTCATTGCGATTATCACACCATCAGGATTTAGTAACTGCACTGTGAGTTTTACAAATAAAGCTGTATCTGTAAATGCTCGTGAAATTATAAGATTAAATTTATTGTGTGGAGTAAAGTTTTCTATTCTTTTGTGAATCACTTTTAAATTGGTGAGTTTTAGAGTAATGCCAACCTGAGTCAAAAATGCGGTTTTTTTGCCGTTACTATCTAAAAGAGTAACGGAGTGATTATGGTAATAAATTGCCAAGATAACCCCAGGAATACCCATACCACTACCAACGTCTATTATCTTCTCTTTTTTGATTGTATCATTTTCATTTAAAAACCTAATCACAGTAAAAGCATCCAATATATGATAATTAATTATATCATCAATATCTGTGATTGCAGTTAGGTTATAAGTTTTATTCCATTTTAATAATAACACAATATATCGTTCTATCTGATTAATTTGGTGCTCAGATAGTGTGATATTAAGATAATCAA
>CANISK010000144.1 GCA_947470205.1 Neisseriaceae bacterium
TAATTTATGCTATTGGAATCATTGTTCATCATTCATCATTTAGTTTTTTGAATTTTATTATTCAAATTATATTCATCTATCCACTTATATTATTTGCCACAAACAAATTATTAATTAACAACAATTATGAGACTTTTATATAACAATGCTTTATGTTTTAAATATTTAAACCTTAATAATGAATGACAATAGAATTGCTAGTGCTTATATATTGGTATGTATAATATTTTTTACATTATTTATGCGATATACTTATATTCAAATTTTTGGGCATTTTAGTTATCTAAAACAATCGATTAATAATTATTCGTCAAAAGTATCAACCCCACCAGTACGTGGCATGATTATTGATAGTAATAATACAATTCTTGCAACCAATACTATATCTTATGCAATTGGAATACTCCCTAAAGACTACAAAAAGAATCCGCAGATATTAAATAAATTAACCAAATACGCAAATATTACTGAATTTAACAAAAAAAAATTTATTAATCAATTCAACCATTCTAAAAATTATGATATTAGCATCATTAAAGATGATTTATCTAATACTGAAATTGCCAAATTAACCGCACATAATTATGAATTCCCAGAAGTTCAAATCTTTGCACGCACTAAACGTTATTACCCTTTTCATGATCTATACGCACATTCAATCGGATATGTAGCTAAAATTAGCCAGAATGATCTGGAAAAGCTTACACATCAACCTCATAAAGACAATGGTAATTATCTAAATAATGATTACATTGGTAAAAATGGTTTAGAGCAGTATTATGAACATGAGTTACGTGGTATTATTGGGCAAAAAATTATTCAAACTGATGCCACTGGAAATGAAATTGGTCTAATTAGTAATACGCCAGCCATCAATGGAAACACTATTCAATTATCAATAAATAATGGCCTTCAAATGCTTGCAAAAAATCTACTTGGAGATAGAAATGGCGCAATAGTTGCTATTGACCCGCAAGATGGTGGAGTGCTTACTTTTGTATCAAACCCTGGGTTTGACCCTAATTGGTTTATTGACGGAATTAACCAAGACGATTGGAGTGAGTTAACCTTGGATATAAACAAACCACTTTTAAATCGTGCCTCACAAAGTAGCTTCCCTCCTGGTTCTACTTTTAAGCCATTTTTGGGGCTGTCAGCGCTATATCTTGGTTATCGCACTCCAAATTCAACAATTATAGACCCTGGTTATTTTATTATTCCCGGCTCAAAACATAAATTCAAAGATAATGATCATCCATATGGGCTAGGATCAATTAGCATGGCTCGTGCGATTGCTGTATCATCTGACACCTATTTTTATAAACTAGCTTATGAAATGGGAATTAATAATATTGACAAAGGTATGTCTTTATTTGGATTTGGGAGCAAAACTAATATAGATTTACCCAATGAAAACCAAGGTTTATTACCATCTCAAAACTGGAAGGCAAAACATTTTAGTAAAAACTCATATCAAAAAAATTGGCTTTCCGCAGATAGTGTCACAGTTGGGATTGGACAAGGTTTTAACCAATTCACTCCTTTACAATTAGCATATGCGACAACTATTATTGCAAATAGTGGCGTAGCATTTAAGCCACATTTTATTAAAAAGATAATATCTAATGATAATCAAATTACTGAATATAAACCAGAATATCATATCCTGCCAATAGAGAAAAATCATTTTGAATTTATAAAACAAGCAATGAAAATGGCGATTACTGATGGAACTGGGCGTGGTATTAGCTATGGTTTAAAATATAGCATGTCCGGTAAAACCGGTACTGCACAAGTGGTATCAACTGCAAAAAATAATCGTAGGCAAAAATTTGTGGAACATAAATACAAAGACCATGCTTGGTTTATTGCATTTGCTCCAACTGAGAAACCAACAATTGCAGTTGCTGTTTTACTTGAAAATGGTGGATGGGGGGGCGCATCTGCGGCACCCATTGCAAGAAAATTATTTGATTACTATTTATTAAATAAAAACAATAGCATAGGTAAGCACAATGAATCAGAGAATTAGACTTCTTATAAACTATTCACTTAAATGGTTTAATTTTGATAAATACTTAATCTGGCCTATTTTGCTGTTATGCATCATAAACATTGTGGTGCAATTTTCTGCAACCGATAGAAATATAGCGCATTTACTAATAAACATAGTATATTTAATTTTATCACTCATAATTATGACAATAATTGCAAATGCAAATCATAATCATATTAAATCAATTGCCGTATCATTGTATATAATATCAATTCTCTTATTATTTAGTGTACTTATAATTGGTGTGCAGGTAAATGGTGCTAAAAGATGGCTCAATATTGGTATTCACATTCAACCATCTGAGATAAGCAAATTATCTGTTCCAATTTTGATGTCTTATTATTTGTCACTTAAAGATAACGTTATTAAAATTTATCAATACATAAATGCTTCTGTGTTGATTATAGTTCCATTTTTATTAATTGCCAAACAACCTGATTTAGGTACTGCCATTTTAGTTCTCTTGGCTGGATTTTATGTATTATTTTTTGCGCGCCTTCCCTGGAAAATTATCATTGGCGTGTGCATTATGGTCATTGCCATATCCCCTATTGCATTGCACTTTTTACACCCTTATCAACAACATCGCATTTTAACACTTATGAACCCGCAATCTGACCCACTTGGCAGTGGGTATCATATCATTCAGGCAATTATTGCCATTGGATCTGGGGGATTTTTTGGTAAGGGATATTTACAAGGCACACAGGCGCATCTTAATTTTATCCCAGAAAAAAATACTGATTTTGTAGTGACTGTACTTGCGGAAGAATTTGGTTATATTGGTATAATAATTTTACTTATTATTTATCTTGCAATTATTTTACGTGGATTGCACATTGTAAAACATGCATACACTGATTTTAGTAAATTTTTAGGTGGTAGTATCGTAATGTCTTTTGCAACCTATGTGTTTATTAACATGGGTATGGTCACTGGAATATTTCCCGTAGTTGGTGTACCGCTACCTTTAATTAGTGCTGGTGGTACTTCTAGTATCATCATCATGGCTAGTTTTGGTATTTTACTTGGCATACAGAAGAATAGGTATTAAATGCGAATTTTGATCTAAAAATCCTGTCATTCTCAACTTGATTCATGTCATTATATAATAAGTATTTTGATATAAGAAACCATTAAACACAGGCATTGCTAACCCTGATTTATCAAAGCTCGCAATGACTAATTTTTATAAATAGTTAAAATATTTGACAGGGTTTTTCTTGTGGTTTTACTTGTTGTTTTGCTTGTTGTTTTGGTTGTATTATTAGTGTCTGATTATGATTAATTAACCTATGTTCGTCTTTACCTGTCATGGGTATGCATTTATTTTGATACTCATTGATGGCATCTTTTATTGTCCGGATATGTTGTGTTATTGTGTTGCCATCCATGTTGTCATCCATGTTGTCATTATTTTGAAAATTAGATACAGTATAATATTTTAATAAAGCTCTTAAACGTGTAACATCGAAACTTTTTGTATTGTTTGCTGTGTTATACTGCATAAGCTTAGATCCTGTAAATCGCATGAAACCTAAATGCAAATTGCTTTGATCATAACATATATTTCCTCTATATGCATGATCGGAATGACCTTCCGTATAACCATCAGGTTTTTCTATTTTACGATACTCGCCTTCTTTAAAAAATAATTGTTGTTTACCCGTTTGATTACTTTGCTGAATTGGTTCACATATTAGATATTCCGTTGCCGTTGCAACATCACTTTCCATTTGCGTGAATATCTTAATCTCATCTACACTTGTAAGTTTTGTGAGTTGGTTGTTTTTTTCTATATGTTTCTGCTTTAAAAACTGACTAGAAATTACTTGTGGGTATTGTTGCATGCTACGTACCTTTATTGAAGTATTATATTTTTATGAAGTATGTCAAGTATATATATTATTAATTTTAGATATTTGACATACGTGTTGCTAAGATTTTTACAACTAAATTTGCCCAATACTTATACATATGAGATTGGTTAAACAATGAATAAAAATTATTCAACTTAAAGTTTAAAGCGCCAAGAATAAACTATGTATAGACACATAAACCAATATAAACACTGGAGTGAGATTGTCAATAAACATTAATATCAGTGAAACACCAACTATTGTTGAACCAAAACTTATAATTGATGATTTTGATGATGACATGATTATTGTAATATATGATAAAATGTTATTTTTACTCTTTATTGA
>CANISK010000145.1 GCA_947470205.1 Neisseriaceae bacterium
AGATAGTTAAAACTAAAATTAGTCCATATAGTTTGAATTTATTAATCTGCATTATTTAAGACCACCACAAATTGTAAAGTATTAAAATTAACTACAGGTTCACAAAGTGCGTAGTTGAAACCATTATTTTCAGAAAATATTTTTATAATTTTTGCAACTGGTAAATTAGCAGGATAAATATCATCAAGTCCAGTTGTAAATAGAAAATCGCCAATATTTATTTTTTCATTTTTATTAATATATTTTACAATGATACTATGATTTCCAATTCCCTGAGCTAGCATTTTACTTTTGGTGTGTTGTGTTTGTACATATATTTTAAAATCTGGATTGGTTGGGAGTATTACTTGCGAATTGGTGTGATTTGTAAGTGCAATTTGTCCTATTACCCCATCTTTATTGATCACCGCATTACCCAGTTTTATATTATTGGTATCCCCAGCATCTAGGAGTAACTTATCATTAATTAGATAATTTACATCAATAATAGCACGTGCAATATTGGAATGAAAGTTATCGTAACTTTTTGCCAATAAATGCAATTCTTTTACATTGTCTGATGTTTGATTGATATTTTTTTGTTGCTTTAATAATATAGAGTATTTTTCAATTTGTTTCTTTAATTCAGTATTCTCATTCTCAAGATGTTTTTGAGTGGTTCTTTGTAAGAAGAGTAATTGTGGGTAATTGTAAATTTGCGTGATAAAATACTCTGCATGTTTAGAGGCATATATATTAAAGTTATCTCTAAATCTGTTAATTACTGAAAATTTGTCCAAACTGATTGTGATTATTGATACAATCACAATCAAAATTCTTATTCGAAACATTTATTTAATACGACTTAAATACAGTTTATTATTGGTTATATAATCTAAGCTCATGCCACAACCTTTTGCTACGCAAAATAGCGGTTCATTAGCAATGGATACCTTAAGGGTGGTTTCTTGTATTATGAGAGTATCAAGCCCCCTTAATAACGCACCACCACCGGTTAAAGTAATGCCATTTTCAATTAAATCTGCAGACAGTTCTGGAGGGGTTTGCTCAAGCGCGCTTCTTATTGCGGCTACAATTTGTGCCAATGTTTCTTTGAGAGATTCTCTAATCTCACTTGATGCCACAGTAGTCTCTTGTGGCAATCCTTGAAAAGAATTTCTACCACGAATTAACATATCTCCTACATCAGTAGATGCATGAGCAGAGCCAATTCTTTTTTTTATTTCTTCTGCAGTGGTCTCTCCAATAATCAATCCATGTTTAGTGCGAATATAGTTAATTATAACTTCATCAATCCTATCCCCAGCTATTCTTATTGAGTTTGCGTATACTAGCCCACCCAGTGAAATAACCCCCACTTCAGTGGTTCCACCTCCAATATCAACTACCATAGATGCATTGGCAGATGATACAGGTAAATCGGCGCCAAGAGCTGCAGCCATTGCCTCCTCCACCAGCTCCACCTTACGCGCTCCCGCCGCAAGCGCTGATTCTTTTATCGCACGTCTTTCTACTTGTGTGGAACCGCATGGTACACATATTACTATAGTAGGCGGCACTGATAGCATCCTTTTTTGTGATCCAGCTTTTTTGATAAAATATTTTATCATCTGCTCCGTAATTGTAAAATCTGCGATTACTCCATCTTTCATTGGACGAATAACCTCAATCTGTCCGGGAGTTTTACCAAGCATAGTTTTTGCTTCATGTCCAACGGCTATTATACGTTTACTTAGTCCATTTCTATCTACCCCTATTGCCACCATAGATGGTTCATTGAGCACGATACCTTTATTTTTTACGTATACCAATGTATTTGCAGTGCCTAGGTCAATCGCCATATCACTTGAAAAGTAGCTAAGTAATTTTTTAAACATAATAGTTCCTTAAGGGTGGTTAAAATTTATGCACATACTTCCATGCATCTGTATCGATAAAAGTTGTGATTTTTGATTTTACAGCTTCAAATGTAATTTTAAAGTGGTTAAATAAATCATGTGCAGGGGCGGACTCACCAAATGTGTCAATCCCAATGATAAGCCCATCAGTACCAACATATTTATACCATGTGGCAGAAATTCCAGCTTCAATTGCAATTTTGTATTTGCTATTGGTTGGGATAACACTCTTTTTATATTCATTGTCCTGTTTATCAAAAATTGATGTAGATGGCATAGATATCAATTGAATAGATTTACCACTTGACACCAACCATTCAAAACATTTAATTGCAATCTCAACCTCAGAGCCAGTGGCTATAATTGTTATATCTATGAAGTTTTTTTCTTGTAGATTTTGTCTTAAAACATACCCTCCGCGTTTTATATCATGAAGTGCAGTCATATCTCTTTCAATAAATGGTAAATTTTGTCTTGAAAATACCAAAGAAGAAGGTGTGTGTGTATTTTGTAATGCCATGCCCCAAGCTACATTAGCCTCCACACTATCACAGGGGCGCCATACGTCCATGTTGGGTATCATTCTTAAAGTTGCAATTTGCTCAACCGGTTGGTGCGTAGGGCCATCTTCACCAAGTCCTATAGAATCATGGGTATAGACAAAAATTGGAGCAATTTTCATGAGGCTCGACATCCGAAGAGCGTTTCTTGCGTATTCTGAAAACATTAAAAATGTTCCACCAAATGGTCTATACCCACCATGCAGGTAAATACCATTCATAATAGCAGACATGCCAAATTCACGGACTCCATAACTAATATAATTGCCAGTAAAGTTATTATTTTTGGTGAGCGTGATTGATTGGTTCCAGTTAGTGAGATTGGAGCCAGTTAAATCTGCAGAACCACCCAATAATTCTGGAAGATATTTAGCATAAAATGTAATCGCATTTTGTGAGGCTTTTCTAGTTGCAATATTTTCTTTTTTGGTATTGGCATCTATAATCGCATCCCAGATGATATCATTAAAATTTTGTGGTAATGCATGTTCTGTTCTTCTTATTAGTTCGTGGGCTAAATCGGGATATTTTTCACTATAATTTTTAAATAAATTATTCCAATGATTTTCGTGAGTATTGCCAGATGTGGTGCAGTCAAAATCATGGTACACGTCAAGAGGGATTTCAAACGGAGGAGATTCCCAGTCTAGTTCTTTACGCAATATGGCAACCTCATCAAGTCCAAGAGGGGAGCCATGAGATTCTTCACGGCCACATTTGTTGGGAGAGCCTTTACCAATCACGGTATTGCATATGATTATGGTAGGTTTACAAGTACTAGTTTTAGCCTTTGTTATTGCTTTGTCTATATCGGACGGATTATGCCCATCGACTTCATCAATTACATTCCATTTGTATGCTTCAAACCTCTTGCGCACATCTTCATTAAACCATCCATCCACATCACCATCAATAGAAATTCCATTTTTATCATATATTACAATTAGCTTATTGAGTTCCAAGGTACCTGCCAAAGAGCACACCTCGTGTGATATTCCCTCCATAAGACATCCATCTCCCACAAATACATATGTATGGTGATCTATAATGGGATAGTATTTTTGGTTAAATTCTTGTGCCAGAAGGTGTTGGGCAATTGCCATACCAACACCATTTGCAAGTCCCTGCCCAAGAGGGCCTGTAGTAGTTTCTACACCATCGGTATAGCCATATTCAGGGTGCCCTGGTGTTTTAGAATGAAGCTGCCTAAATTGTTTGATATCATTGATGGATAGTGAATATCCGGTGAGGTGTAATAGGCTATAGATGAGCATAGAACCATGCCCGTTACTTAAAATGAAACGATCACGGTTGAGCCATTTTGGATTTTTGGGGTTATGTTTTAAGTGGTTTTTCCACAGCACCGCTCCAATTTCTGCCATACCCATAGGCATACCGGGGTGTCCAGATTTGGCATTTTGTACAGCATCAGCAGATAAAATTCTAATTGCATTCGCAAGATGCGTAAACTCTGTAAAATTTGACATCAACAATAACCTTCTCATGAACTATGAAATATTGAAAGGATTATTTTAGCATATATTACACTCTCAATATTTAGGTTTTAAATACTTCGAGCCTACATTCCGCATGTCGTAAATAAAAAATAATAATTTATTGCAAACATAAGACTTATCCTGTATAATCTCGTCAAATATATTGACTAATAAATATCTTAACGAAATTATCAGGAATATAAATTGAATAATTTAACCTTGGCGGATTG
>CANISK010000146.1 GCA_947470205.1 Neisseriaceae bacterium
AAAGTTTTTATGTTAAACAATAGTATATCAAATATTTTGTACAATGACACAAATTTGTCTCTTTTAAAATTTTAAATGTTATGCTAAAATTTCTTAAGCGTTTAGAAAAACTCTCTATTTAGTATAAGAATAAAAACATGGATTCCCAATCAAGTTGGGAATGACAATATTTTTTAGCTCTTAATTTACAATTAGATGAAAGTAGTAAAACATCTTTCATAGCTGATATGTTTAAACCAATTGTAGGTGTGACTAATGATCAAATGAACGCATTACAAAATAAAATTCTCGAAATTATCTTACCAGAAAAAGCTCAAATTTTTATCGATGGCTACAGAGATGGTGGAGGTGAGGTAACAGTGAAAGCACAGGGTTTTATTCAAGCATTAATTGAGAAAAAATATCAGGGAGGAATACAGTGTGCGCCTTTAGATAACGGAATCAACATAACACAAAGTTTTAAAACACAGTGTACATTTAAAGAGGGACTTTTACAGCCAACGAAAGACGGCAAACGTTATTTTATCAAGCAGGGAAAATCATCTACTTGTAAGATTGTAGAGGTTAATCAAATAAAATATATAGTAATTAGATTATCAGCAATGAGTGATAAGGATGAAGCTACTGGTGAATACTTTATTCAGCCTTTAATACAAGATTTAGAAAATATCACACCGGAAGAAAAAATAGCAATTGCCAAAGAAATGGAATATTATTACTACGATATTATTCAGAAAGCAGATCAATCTACCGAAAAAGATGATAGTACCATACAAGAATTAGCATCTAACAATCAATATCCATCCCAGATTAGTGCTACATACGACAAGAAGAAGAAAGATGAATATTATATTCCACGATTGGAAACAGCGATTACAACAAAACACAATGAGGCAAAAATTTGGCAGTTATTTGAATCTAAAACCATTAGTAATCAACCAATAGAGAGCGCTAGCGTGATCTTTAACGCGCTTGGTTATTATGATCAAAATGGGGTGATAGTAGAGAATGAGCAGTCTGCTATCTTCATACTGAGGGGTGGTAAGCCGATGGCCCCCAACATATCAGAAGTTAGAATTAATCCAAAAATACCTTATTTCTTTGTGCACAAAAATGCAAAAAAACTAGATAATAACAATGAACAAGTGTCTCATACAGATCTTTATCCATTTTGTATACTTGACCCAAAAAACGGCAACCAATCAACTCAACAGCAAGTTGATTGACATGCGGATGTGGTGGTGGTGATCACGCGGATTCGGTTTTTACTAATTCGAATCCGCCCCTGTCGTTTCGTCTTACCATGCCAATATTTTCTAAATGTGACATTATGCGTGCTGCTCGATTATACCCAATACCAAATCTCGTTTGCAATGAACTAATTGAGCAGCGTTTGGTATCATAAATAAATTTCACCGCCTCATCAAACATGCTGTCTTTTTCTGGATTGTCTTCTACATTGGTCATCCCGGGGATTTCAACTCCATCTGTTTCACCGCTTAATATCTCTTCTTTATAATCTGGCTCACCTTGTTTTTTAAGGAAGTTTACTACTCTGTGGATTTCGTTATCATTTACAAATGCACCATGAATACGTTGCGGTAGACCAGACCCTGGAGATAAATACAACATATCACCCTGCCCAAGTAACGCCTCCGCTCCTCCTTGGTCTAGGATGGTACGAGAGTCTATTTTGGACGCCACTTGAAATGATATCCGAGTTGGGATATTTGCCTTGATAAGCCCAGTGATTACGTCTACTGAAGGGCGTTGGGTCGCCACAATCAGATGTATCCCGATTGCACGAGCTTTTTGGGCAATGCGTGCAATGTATTGCTCAACTTTTTTACCACTTGACATCATTAAGTCTGCAAGCTCATCCACAATAACAACTATATATGCCCACTTTTCTAAAGCTTCTGGATTATCTGGTGTGATGCTCATTGGGTTTGGGATAATGGTATTATTTGCTTCTCCCTCTGCTATTAGCTGATTAAACCCTACAATATTTTTGCAACCAAGTTTTGCCATTACACGATAGCGTCTCTCCATTTCACCCACTGTCCATTTTAATGCATTCACTGCGTAGTTGGAATCTGTGATAATTGGCGCTAGTAGATGCGGAATATCTTGATAGAAAGATAGCTCTACCATTTTTGGGTCTATCATGATGAATTTGATTTCATCACTTCTTGCTTGAAATAAAATGGATAAAATCATGGCGTTAATTGCAACTGATTTACCAGACCCTGTGGTACCAGCAACCAATAAATGAGGCATTTTGGATAAGTCTGCAACTACCACATCCCCTGAGATATCCTTACCAAGTGCAAGGGTTACTGGGCTTATGCTATTTTTAAACACTGGTGCATCAAATATGTCTTTGAGGTATATCATTTGACGTTTATAATTTGGCACTTCTATACCCATAGTGTTTTTACCAGGTATAGTCTCCACAATACGCACATCAGACAAAGCAAGTCCACGTGCAATTTCTTTACCCAGCCCAACGATCTTCTCCCCCCTAACCCCACGAGATGGAAGGAGCTCGTATCTGGTCACAACCGGCCCACTTAATGCAGCAACTATTGCAGCCTCGACATTAAACTCAAGCAATTTATTTTCTATCATCTTTGAGACGTATTCCAGTGTTGAATCTGTGATTGATGTTACTTGTTTTTTAGGGGCGTCTAGTAATTCTGTACTTGGTAATTGTGATGTAGTTTGATGGTGTGTAATTTGATGATGAATCATTGCTATTGGTGTAGTTACTTGCGTTTCATTTTCTTCCGTTTGAATATTTTCATCGTATATGTCTATTTCATTATCATTATTTAATGTAAAATTATCATTACTTGATGTTATGTGATTGTTATGTGTTATGTTATCCAACGCTCCATCAAGAATGTTGTCTGATAGATTATCAAGCTCCCCCCATATTGGATCTTTTTTCTCAATATCCGGTGCTACTTCTATTTTTTGTTTAGTAAAAAATTTAATATGTTTTATGTTGTCGGTCTCTTCTTTATCTGTATCTTCAGGGGTAATATTATTCACATAACTCGCCACGTTATCATTTATTTCATTTATTGGATTATTTTTATGTTTAAACAATTGAACAAATTGTTTACCACATTGATAAATAAATTCAATTCCATGGCCCACTTTTTCAGTTAGTGAAATGATTGATATTTCAAAGGAAAAGAAAAAACATACAATCATTAATACACTACACGCAATTGCCACAACCAATTGCCCAGTATATCTACCCAGCAATATATCGCTATATTTACCAAATAATCCACCAAACCCATTATGCAGATAATTAGTTTTTGCATTATAAAACCATATAAACTCAAAAATAGATGAAGAAATAACCAAAATCAGAAAAGCAATGAGTTGAAGTATTGTGTACCAATCATCAGTTTCAATTTTATTTCTAATAATCTTTCGATAACCAAGACAAAATAATCCAAACAATAGCCACCAACCAGTAAAACCGAATATTGATAATATAAAATCTGCCAAATATGCCCCGATAAAACCTAATTTATTGGTAATGATCAGACTATTTGAGACTTTAAACCAGCAATTGTCTTCTGGGTTGTATGTGATGAGTAATATAAAAAATAACGATGCAAATGCAAAAATAATAACTGAAATAAGATAATTTATCCAAAGTGCTGTTTGTATCGGAAGTATTGTTCCACGATTTTTTATTGCAAATTTAGTTTTTATAGAATTTTTAGCTAACATTATTTATTCTCGTTAATTGTTTATGAAAAATTAAGTATTGCGTTTTATTGCTTATGGGATTGCCGCAGCTCAAAGCCTCGCAATGACTGTTTACTTGTTAGTTGGTGTGGATATTGTATTCACGATTTTTTGCCACTTGTCATCACATACCTTATGTAATCTTATCGTTATATCGTTTTCTTTTTGTTTGTCTTGTAAATCCTGGCTTATTTTTAATGCTAGAAGCAGAGCAATACACTGATTATCTTTAGATTGGTCAGTTGCTGACAATAATAACATGTCATTGTAGCTTTGATCTAGTTTACCTTTTAAGTACTTTACCAATCCTTGATTAAATATCTTTCTACTTTTTGATGTTTTGTAA
>CANISK010000147.1 GCA_947470205.1 Neisseriaceae bacterium
AAAACTGGTGACAAAGATATTAAAAACAAATTGGATGATATTGCTACTCGTATACAAAAAAGACTCAATAGAATAAAATTAACACGTCAGGACGTATCTAGCTATAGAGAAGAATTGTATAATTTACTTACCACAAACAATTTCACCGATGAGGCTAAAAAAGATATAGAATATTATTTTCAGTCTTGTATTTTATTAGCCACCCATAAAAATATAAACAAAGATGGGGGAAAAACAAATTTTTTACTATTTACCAATAAAACCTCACATATTCAATCTTTAATAGACACAGACACTTCAACAAATAATTCGCAATCTATGGATGTAGAGCCAATGAAATCGACACAAGAAAAAATCCATGAATTTTTTCAAAATAACCCGTCGTTGGCGATATTGACTAATAATTTAATGGGGGTAAAGTTTTGCAATATGGATTTAAGAAAAATTAATTTAAAAGGTGCTGATTTGAGTGGTGCTGATTTGAGTGGTGCTGATTTGAGTGGTGCTGATTTGAGTGGTGCTGATTTGAGTGGTGCTAATTTGAGTGGTGCTGATTTAACTGCTGTTAAATTAAAGAATGTTAATTTATCTGTTGTTGCTAATTTAACCAATGCTAAACTAGACAATCCATTTTTGTATCACTTATTTAATCAATACATCAATCATGCTACGCTAGACGATATAATAAATACAATCAAACAAGCTCCACAAGGTGCAAAAGTATATTTTAAAGATAAAGAGATTATTGTGCATTATACAAATAATGAACAATATACCGTCCCAACAATATTAACCAAAGAGCACTTATCATCAAAACAAGATATATTTCATCAGATACACAATTCCGGAATGAATACGGATAAAAATGAACAAATATTTTGCTTGACCAATACAATTGATTTTACAAATACCATGGAAAATGGTTTTGATTTTCCAGGTGGGGTTGGAACATTTAAAGAATATTTATTTCCTCATATAATGAATATAGTGTCAATAACTGGGCAGAACAGTGACTCTACATTCATAACACCACCACAAATACAAAAATTTAAGGCATTAATCAATTTTATACAATTACCAACATTAAAAGAGAGCATACAACAAGTAGAACAATTTGCCAAGAATTATGGTATATTAAATTGCGAAGAGTTCACCAAACTTACCACGCAATTGTTTATAAAATCTTTAAATTCACTAGAGGCCGATACACGAAAAAATTTCTATGATAAATATGAGATTGAATGTGGTTTTTTAGATAATGGGAAAAGTATTGAAGCAGAAAAGCACGATCACGCAATGCTTTTTGCGGTTGACAAACATACTCGTAAACGAGTGTGTATTATTGACACATGGCTTATTGCCAAATATCCACATCAAATATTCATCGGCACAGAGGATAAATACCTGCAATTGTTAACAAAAAGTGTTGATAATCAATACGTTCAAGCTGGTATTAAAAAAGATGATATCAAATCTAAAGATGGTCAAGCTGCATTTAAATTAACCACCACAAAGTCTTATAAAGTAAACATATATCATTGTGATAATGCATTTAATCAAGATCTACAAAACCCAAATACACCAAATGGAATAAAAATAAGCCAAAACACATTCAAATCTTATTATTTGGTGAATAAAGAAATGGATAAATCTTTAGGCAAAAAAAGCATTGAATTGACAATTAAAGATAAAGCCGCGCTAGAAAAATATCTGTCCAGTATGCAACCAAATCAGCATATGTCAAATGAGGAATTAAAAAAATTCTTTTATATTCCAGAAGGTGCAAATATCAAAGATCAATATCAAAATGGTAAAATTTTACAAAAAATATCCTTGGAGAAATTAAACCCCAAGCAACAATAAGCAAGTGAATACTCAAATTGAATTACCCCAACAAAATAACTGAATTTGAGTATGTGTGATGGTGAGATTTTACATGGAAAACCGTTATTGCAGACTCTAATATCGTTAAGTATGTATGTGGGGCGCCAATAACACCGTATCCAAAGAATTGTTAATCGTGTTTAAAAATGCAGTAAACTGCTCCATTAGGTTTTGTTTTAGTAATTTATTACTGGGTGATATTGAATTTATTGTATTTAACATAAGCCCCATATTTTCCGATAAGTTTTCTTGAAAATCTGGAGCGAATTTTAATTTGATAATGGTTTTTTCATCAAAAATTACATCCTGTAGGTTTGTTCCACACAAATTTACGCATTGGAGCTTAGCCCCAGATAAATCTGTGTTATGTAAACATACCTCACGCAAATCAACCCCCCATAAATTTGCTTTCTGGAGGTTTGCATTTGTGAGATTGGCAAGCCATAAATTTACGTTATATAAATTAGCGCCGTGTAAATCTGCATCTTCTAAGTTTGCATTATATAAATCTGCATCCTTTAAGTTAGCACACCATAAATCCGCACCAGATAAATTTGCTAGACGCAAATTAGCACGCCTTAAGTCTGCTTCTTGTAAATGCACATCTCTTAAGTCTACATTTTGAAGATTGGTGTCTTGTAAATTTGCACGCTCAAAGTTGGCAAGCCAGAGTTTTACTTTGCGTAGATTTGAGCCACTTAAATCCACACCCTCAAAATCACTTCCACTTAAATCTGCATTTTCGAAGTTAGCATTTTGAAAACTAGTCATGATACTGTATTCCTTAAATTTTATTAAGAAAATTTGCAATTCAGAAATTTTGCACCACGTAAATCATAATTATTGTAGTTTCCCGTAATGAGCTGTTCATAAATACATACTTCAGATAACTTAATCTTCACCTGACCTTCTAGACACATATTTATAAATAATTTAATTTCATCGAATGTGAAGGGCATAATTGATTCCATTTTTTGTGATACATGTTCTGGATTTACCACAAGGCCGTTGGTTTTAATTTCTATATATAATTTTTGTAAATTTTGATATTTAATGTTGTCGGTTTGTTTGATAGTATTTATTTTATCCTGTATAATGGATTTTATAGAATGACTTGAGTTTGGTGTTGTTGGCACCTTAAATGAAAGAGGAACATGTCCTGTACGTAGAATAGCAGTCATAGGTACCTCAATTTAAAATATACTCTTCGTCTTTAAAGCCTAGACGTTGTTCGACAATAAAAAAATTTACTCTTTATATACTATAGTATACCGCGTCATAAATTTTTCTTTTCGCCTAGTCTAGATTTCAAATACTTTGAGTGCAGCTGTTAAGGATTTTACCGTACGTTAGACCTCTTGCAAAAATGAGCGATTGTGCAGGAGGTCTAATATCATTATACAATATTTAAGAAAATAAAATCCAGTAAATAATTTTTTATTTTTTTACCACTTAAGGCTAATGTTGGTATTAGTATATTTAGATAATTTATTGTTATTTGTTAAGATCAATTCACCAATTTCACCAATCCCAACATGCACCCCACTATCAATTATCTGATTATTCTTCAAAATATTTACCTCATGTTGATAATGAATGCAATTTGCCAACCATTCTTGTTTTAAAGATTCAAATCCATTATTTTTATATTCATCTAATACTATATCTAAATTTTTTATTAGAGATACCAGTAAAACATCACGATTAATATTATCAATATTATCAAGCCCAATACCAACCACAGCATATCGTTTATCAGCTTTAACGCCAGTTTCAACCAATACTCCACCAATTTTATCTCTATTTAAAAGTAAGATATCATTTGGCCATTTAATATATGATTTAATATTAAAGATATTCATAGTTCTATTCACCGCAATAACCGATATAAAAGGTAAAAGATGATATTCAAAATTTTTATCAAACCAATAGCAAATAGACACCACAATATCCCGTCCCACTCTACTTATCCATTTTTTATCAGCCCTACCCCGCCCATGTGATTGATGCTCCGCTGTGACAATTGTTTTATGTTGAATTTTTTCTATATTTTCCAATAAATATGAATTGGTAGATTTTAATATATCAAAAATTTGAAAGCTGTATTCAGTAAGGTTATATTCCTGAATAAGTTTTGTGATGTTTGGCTGAAAAAACCATTGCAATTTTTCTGTGAGATAGTATTTTCCCAGTCCATTTAGCCTGATCAAATCTCGTGAAATATCTGC
>CANISK010000148.1 GCA_947470205.1 Neisseriaceae bacterium
CTTCGCGGGAATGACAAGATTCTTCGCGGGAATGACAAGATTCTTCGCGGGAATGACAAGATTCTTCGCGGGAATGACAAGATTCTTCGCGGGAATGACAAGATTCTTCGCGGGAATGACAAGATTCTTCGCGGGAATGACAAAAAATTACAGACACTGCGTGTACTTTGCTGGTATAACGGTTAGTACATTTGACACCCCACTATTATACATCGTAACACCTATTAGCTGGGTTGCCATTTCCATGGTTAATTTATTGTGCGATATATAAATAAATTGAGTATCTTTTGATAGCTCTTTGACTAATTTGCAAAACCTCAACGTATTTGCATCGTCAAGCGGTGCATCCACTTCATCCAATAAACAAAATGGAGCTTGATTTAGACTAAAAAACGCAAAAACTAAGCTCATAGCAACAAGAGACTTCTCTCCACCCGATAATATCTGCAAAGAAGTATTTTTTTTACCCGGTGGGCTTGCTAATATTTGCAACCCAGCGTTTAATATATCATTTGAAATAAACTCAAGTCTGGCAATCCCACCGCCAAATAATACATTAAAATGTTTTAAAAATGCAATATTTACCCTTTCAAATGTATCCTTTATCAATAACTTGGTTTTTTCATCTATTTTTTTTATCGCACCCATGAGTGTTTGTATTGCGATATTAATATCATTCATACGTTCTTTGGTGTCTATATCTTTTCTTTTTGCTGTCTCTAAGTCTTCGATTGCTTTTAAATTTACTGATCCCATATCTTCTAATTTTTTCGTAAGAATTTTTATTTCAGTCGTTAAGTCATTGATATTTATTGTTTTATTATCGTTATGAACGCCATTATTATCGATAACATTCATCATATCGTAATCTGGTTTATTGGTATTAATATTAAACTGTTCAAGTAAAATATCTGTATGAGATTTTCTGATTACCTCGTATTCATGTTTTAAAAGCTCTAATTTTTGTTTTTTATGGATTAATTGTTCTTTTTTATTGTTATATTTTCCTTGTAGTATTCGCCCCTGATTAATTTCTTCTTCTTTATTTTTTAGTAGTATTTTTTGTTGATTAATGATATTCACCTTTTGGTTTAACTCTTCTTGTAAAGTTTTTAGCTCCTCTATATTATATTTTTGTTTAGATTTAAATAACTCTTCTTGATTTTGAGTTAGTTTATTTTGTACAGTAGTTTTTTGTTTAAGGTTATTTGCATGTTGCGTGGATATGGTGTCTAATTTATACTCAATTAATTTGCTTTCATTGGTGAGATTGGTTAATTGTTGATTAATTTGTGTGAATTTATATTTGGCATGTTTAAAATCTTTATCCAATTTATCATAATCATGTTTATCTATGTTTGAAGACTTATTTAACTCTAATAATTTATTATTTATGGTAACTTGGTGGTTTGTAAGCTCTTTTATCTCTAAGTTTAATTCATTATTTTCTTTGGTAAAAACTTCCAATTCACCCAAATATTTTTTTTGTAACAATTCATTTTGTAAAATGATTTGTGTATCTTTGGTAATTTGTAACTCACATTGGTGTTTTTTATTATTTAACTCTGTTTTATGGTTATTTAATTTATTAATATTATTTTTTAATGTGGTTGATGTATTTTGCACAGAAGATAATTGATTATTCACATCATCTAAAGTGAGGTTTGATTTGATAATATTATCTTCTAACATGCTGACTTGGTTTTGATATTCTAACACATGGTTTACTGTACTATTTACATTAAAAGTGATTGAGTTATGGTTACAAATATGTCCATTTTGGGTCACAATATTATAATTCGGTGTGAGTTTAGACACTTTATCCATCAATGCAATGCTTGATGCAAAATCCTCCACCACGATAAATTTACTAAGAATATCATATAACCCAATACAAACATCATCTTTTATAATAACTAGTTTGTCTAATGTTAAATGGTGTGATTTGGTATCGTTGTTTATAGTTTTATTATTAATATCAGGTTCTTGCATGAGTTGCTTTGCGTTTTTATTGCCTATCCATATGGTGAATAACCCATCTGGAGTATTGATAATTTTAGATATATCATCTACCACCACTGCAGATAATAAATACCCAAGTACCACTTCCACCGCAATTTCATACCCCTGTGTTACTTCTATCATTTGCCATAGGTGTTTAATATTCTCATCTTTGAGATATTTTTTAGCATCTATGGTGTTGCATTTATCCAATAATTTTTTAAAGGTATCACATTTTGCGATATTGGTATTTATTTCTGATTTTACCTCTTGATATTTTTTATTTTGCATTACTAAAACATTTTCGTTATCTATGTAATGTGTATTTTGTTGTTTAATTTCACTCTCACATTTTATAATGCGGTCAATGATAGCCTGTAAGTCATCTTTGAGGGCAGTTAAGATATCTTGATGAGATTTTATATCAATATTTTGAATGGTGTTCATGTGTGAAGTGAGTTTTAATGAAACTGTATCCATTTGTTTGGTTTTGTGTGAGATGGAATTGGTAATAATTGAGACTTCATGTTCCATGGATTTGATTTGGTGTGTGTTATTTGTAAAATCTTTAAATGATTTATTGTGAGTAATTTCAAAATCTTGTAGACTGGTTTTCTGTGTGATATGCAATTGTTGTTGGGTGGCTATCTCTTTAGTGATATCCATCTGTTTTTGTTGTAACACATCTTGTTCTTCAGTGTTTTTATGAATTAATTTATCCAGATTTAGTAACTCATGAGATAAATTGTCACATTCAATGGTGAGTTTTGACTCCATCTGTTTACTATGATTTATGTCGGCATCTATCACTGCACATTGAGTTCTAAGCTGACTAAATTCTTCATTTAATTTGATTATGTAGTGATCTAATTCAATTTTACTATTATTTTGTTCTGTGAGATTTTGTTGTATATCATTAATTGAGGTGTTTTGAAGGCAAATTTCATTATCTATAGATGATATATCATAGGATATGGTATCCATATCCAGATTTAATTGATTAATTTTAATATGATGTAATATGATTTGCTTTTGGGTGATATTAGTTTTAAGCTCTTGATAGTTAGTTGCATGAATTGCATCATTTTTGAGGATGACAATTTGTTTTTCCAATTCTTGATTTAAGTCACAAATCCGCACCAAGTTTTCTTTTGTGGAATCTAATTGTCGCATGGTGTCTGTTTTTCGTTCTTTATACTTAGATACACCCGCCACTTCTTCTAAAAAAGTACGAAGTTCAGTGGGGCTTGCATCAATAATTTTACTAATCATCCCCTGCTCTATCACTGCGTAGCCACGAGCACCCACGCCAGTACCCAAAAAAAGCTCTATGATATCACGGCGTCTAACATTTTGATTGTTTATATGGTAAGATGAATCCCCATCTTTTGTGATCACTCTCTTTATGGAGATTTCACTATAGGCACTCCACATCCCAGATATTTTAGATTGATCTACGTCTGTGTTATCAAAAATAAGCTCTACGCTAGCTCGCGATACGGCGGACTTATTGGCGCTTCCGTTAAAGATAACATCTTGCATGGAACTTGTCCGAAGATACCTGGCGGATGATTCACCAAGTACCCATTTGATTGCATCAATCACGTTAGATTTGCCACATCCATTAGGCCCCACCACAGCGATTAAATTCCCTGTGATATCAATAACAGTAGCATTTGCAAATGATTTAAAACCAGATAACTTGATTTGCTTTAGTTTCATAATCTCATATATCCATACCAATAATACGATATTATATCTCATATTGATTGGTGCGTGTCATCTATACTATTCGTCTTGTGATCGCTGGACTTTATCATGATGTTTAAAAAAGATGATTGAATATAATTGATTCAATATGGTATACTAACGATAGTATTAACCTGTCATCCGTGCGAAAGTAGAGTAAAATGATAGGTCTTTTTAAAATTTATTAATTATACGATAAGGTTATATTATTAAAATGACAAAAGCACTGGTGCGTAAACATGATGA
>CANISK010000149.1 GCA_947470205.1 Neisseriaceae bacterium
TGGATTATGTGCGGGACTCATTATATGATTTTGTCCCTCATGAGAACTTATTTTAAGCCAATAGATGAAAAATATTGGCACAAAATACAGAATATTTTCAATAACCATGCGCAGAGAAACTTTTCGAATGCGTTTATATATACAAAGGAACTAATTATGAAGCAGATACAAGAAAAGAACCCACAAATGTGGCAAAACACATCAACGCAACAATGTCAATCTCAATCTGATGATGAATATTCTGATGATGAGTCTTATTTTTCAATTGATGATCTAGCATATCAATTACTGGATGAAGACAATAAGGATAAAGCAACATGGAAAGAAGCAAACAGCAGTCAAGGTTTTTATAAACCAAATCTAGAAGAATTTAGTTATTTTATAAAGGGTTACTCTTTAAATAAAGAAATAATTAAGAACCATTTTGATAAGAAATTCGAAAAAGCAATATATCAAAAGTTAATACAACAAATCCCAGATTACACAAAACTAATGAGCTTATTAAACAACCTCATTAAGCATAAATTTAATGATAATGTGCATAAAATGAACATCTTGCCACAAAATCCCACAGAAAAAGAAGAGAAGCAACTTATAACATACCTAAATAAGTTTAAATGTGAACATCAAATATCTTTATTATATCGCATATGCAAGCCAGCTGAACATCAAAAACTCATAAAAGACATTGTAACAACAATGGTAAATTTATTGACAAATTATCCAGGAGATATTACTGTAGATAAGCATGAAGTTTCAAATGAGAGTTTTAAACTTGCAACACAATCTTTAAAAGATGAAATTGCGTCTTTTGCAGGATATTCAATGCAACAAATAGAAGAGATAATCAATGATAAGAGCGATAAGAGCGATAAGAGCGATAAGAGCGATAAGAGCGTTAAGAGCGTTAAGAGTCCACTAACATTTGACATGCTTAATGAAACATGTAGTAGTTTGACTCAAGAGATAATCAACACATCAGAAGATACTTTGTTGAAATCAGTAATAAATTATACAAACACTATCCATAATATACTAATCACATGGGTAATCAATAGCAATGAACAAAAAAAATTGCCACTCCATAACAAAGAAGATATAACTAATTACATGTTAGAAATCCATCGGCTCTATAACCATTTTGAAAGCGAGCAAAAACACATACCGAAAGATAAAATTAATCAATATAATAAAGACTTAAAGAGCCTTAATGAATTTTACGAGCGTCTTGTAGCACAATTTAAATCTTTACACACCAATAAAGAAGGTCAACTGGAGTTTTCACAACGTCCAGGTTTTAAAGACCAAGAGTATAAAAAGATTTGATGGTGTTTATGATGTAAGACTGATCATCGTTAGTCATTTTGGTGTATATGGGTATACTAACCGCTTGTTGATAATATGCCGTGGCGGTTTTATAGTCCTCATTTTTTAAGTGATAACGATTTTTCCAGTATGGTTGCATATGTAGTGGTATAAAATGCACACTAGTGCCGATTTTGTTATCGCTCATGTATTTTATGAATTCATCACGATTGGTGTGCGTTTGTAATTGAATTATAAATAAATGCCAAGAGTGAATGTCTGCATTTGGGTTTACTACATCTTTTGGAAGCAAAATTGGCAGATTTTTGAGTTCTTCAAAATATCTTTGTGCGATTTCTAAACGCCGATTATAAAATGCATATGCTTTTTTTAATTGACAAATACCAATTGCACTTGCCATGTCTGTGAGGTTGTATTTAAACCCAGGGGCAACCACCTCGTAATACCATGACGGCTTATTGGAAGTATATCTATCAAAGGCATCTTTATTTATACCATGAAGACGCATTATGCGACATCTATTTGCTATTTCTTTATTTCTAGTTACAATCATCCCACCCTCACCTGTGGTGATGGTTTTTGTGGCATAAAAGCTATACACAATCGCATCTGAATCATGGTTTCCAATTAAAGTATTATTTAACATGCTAGGTAAGGCGTGGGCTGCATCTTCAATCACTTTTAGATTATATTTTCTAGCGATTTTTATAATTTGTTCCATGTCACATGGAAGTCCAGCCATATGTACTGGTACTATTGCTTTAGTTTTGGGGGTGATTTTTTGTTCAATTTGATTGATATCCATATTTAAAGTCTCTTTGTCAATATCCACAAATATGGGATGTGCACCCAAATAACAAATTGTTTCTGCTGTTGCTGTGAAGGTAAGGGTGGTTGTGATAACTTCATCATCACGCCCAACTCCACAAGCCTCCAATGCTAAATGTAAACCTGAAGTGGCAGAATTTACCGCTATTGCTTCTATTTTGTGATTTTTTATGTAGTTATTTGCAGATAAGTCTCTATTGTCATTGTTTTCAATAAATTCGGCAAATAGAGTTTCAAATTCTTTAGTTTTAATCCCAGTGGTTATCCATCCTGATTTTAAAACCTCAACAACTGCGTTGATTTCTTCGTCTTGAATGTCTGGCAATGCAAATGGTAAAAAATCTCTGGTGTCTTTCATGATATATCACTTTCATTAATATTTTGCAGTATTGTGTGGATGGTATCAAGCGGAGAACTTGACTGGGTAATTGGTCTACCAATTACCATGTAGTCTACTTTATGGGTATGAATAGCATCATATGGAGTGACTATTCGTGTTTGATCATCTAGTTTATTTGTGCTGTTTAATCTAATCCCAGGGGTAATGGTTAGAAAATTTGCATGAGTGTTGTGTTTTATAAGAGTGGACTCCTGTGCACTACATACCACACCATCCATTTGTGCCATATGGGCGATTTTACTTAAGTGTATCACGTGGTCTGTAAGTGAACTTGTGATTTTTAGTTGCTGTAGATCTTTATCTGACATGCTAGTGAGCACCGTTACCCCAATTAAAAGTGGCTTATGGTGAGATTCAGCAATCGCCATTTTTGCCATGTTGAGCATCTCCATCCCGCCACTAACGTGGACATTTAACATCCATATTCCTAAATTACACGCAGATTTACAGGCTTTATATACTGTATTTGGGATATCATGAAATTTTAAATCTAAAAACACATCAAAACCAGCAATAACTAATTTTTCAACAATTGCGGGGCCACAAGATGTGAACAATTCTTTACCCACTTTTAGTTTACATAATGAAGGGTCTATTTGTTTAACCAGATTCATCACGTCCGATTCATTGTTGTAATCTAAAGCGATGATGATTGGCGAATTTTTTGATTGCGTTGAATTTAAAAATGGATTTATCATATAGTCTACCTTTGTGGTATTGTAAAAATAATAGTGTATTTTACATGAATATATAAACTTATATTGTAAAATATTTAAATACTTTGAGTACATAATGCGAATTAAGAACTAAAAATCCTGTCATTCCCAACTTGATTGGGAATCCATATTCTCATTGTTTTAACTGGATTCCCGCCGTGATAGGGAATGACAGTTAATATATTGTTTATATTAATTTATTTTAGATCAAAATTCGCATTAAAGATGTTTACCAAATTTATTGACCCACGGAATGAAGAATTATGTTATAGTTCACGCTAATATTAACTTAACAAAGGAATCAATATGAATTACTATGGTCTTGGCGAGACTCGTCAATCATACTCACCAGATCAAGAGCAAAAATTACGCACAACATACATCGAGAGAGAACAAAAAAAAGCGTTATATCAGAAATATATAGAGGAACATTATATACCGCAAACAACAACAGAAGAACCTTTTGATTTGAATTCACAAAATGTGCGCGAGTCAACATATTTTGAAATACCTGATAAGTCAAATTATTACAAATCGGCAATGGAACAAGTAATGCGAAAAAGAGCACTCGAGCAACTTAAAGCATTAAACATCACAACACAAAACTACACACAATTAAAAAGGTTATTGCTCAAACTTGGTAAACATAAGATCAACCAAGAGACCCTCAACACAATTTCTTATTCTATATTATTGAATAAAAATGCAACATCAAAACA
>CANISK010000150.1 GCA_947470205.1 Neisseriaceae bacterium
CTGAGAACTACACAAACTTTTATTTGACATTTTAAAATCCCCTCATCGCTAACAACATTATTTCTTGAATCTGTTCTGGAGTAATATGAAATTCCTCAATAGCCTCATCTACAGTGATTTTTGTAATCATTTTGGATAATCCACGTAATACATAGGTTCTAGTTACTTTACCCTTGCCACCACCTAAATGTGCAATGAACTGAATAACTTCATTCTGAATTAATGTTGATTCTATTTCATAAAAATACCCAGCAACAAAATAACAAAAAGTGAGCATGGTTTTCATTGCTGCAAAATCTCTGATTTGACTTTCTTCCCACCCCAATACTTCTTTTAAAAATTTAAACACACTCTCAATTTTTGCACGTTTTAAATAGATGTGATAGATGTTTAATGCTTGCTCAGTTGTAGTGACAACTTTATTGCTAATTAATAGCATGGGCACTCTAAATATAGGACTACCATCACGTTTTAATAACTGAATTCTAACAACGTTGTATCCATTTAATTGTAGTCCGTACTCTGCAATGCAACTTACATCTTGATATACTTTGCTTTTAATTTGTATTTTTATGTACTGTTTAACATATTTATGCGGAAATATTGCAGTAACAATCTTTTCTGGCACTGTTATATCAGTTTTCTCCGTAATACGAGAAGTCTTTAATCTAATTACAAAGTCATCTTTTAGCTCACTACTAATGAATTTAAATAAACCATCATCATCAGCACCCCTATCAATTACATGAGTTAGCTTTTTGATTGGGTTGTCTTTTTTTAATTTTTTGCTGGAATTTTTTATTTGTTCTTTAGCAACAATACTTGAATTTATGTATTCTGATGTGGTAACTTTTGCTTGTATATTATTATAATGAGCTATTTGTTCAGGTGTTGCTTTCTTAGATAATGGCTTAGAGATTAATTTCAAATCTTTTTGTGATATGAAATTATCTGCCTTGTTACTGTAGATTTTGGTGCTTAAAGGTACCACTGTCTTACCACTTAAATCAACCACCACCGTATTGAAACTATTGTAACCATTGATAATATTGCCATTTAAATCCCTAACTTTACCAAGGTATTCTAACTTATTTGCATACTCTTTGCGAATATCGCTCCCATCATGCAAAATTAATAGTTCATTCTCATCAACCATTTTAGTGATACCATTCTCTAGCATAGCTTTAGAAATTTGTTTATCATCTAAAATATTTTTAACCGTGCTATCCAATCCCACCAATCTACTCAACTTAGCATATTGTGCACGGTTCTTACTGATTCCAAACAATTTAATAGATTTATTTTCTACTATTGCGTTAAATAAAAGAATTATATTTTTTGTAACAGTCGCATAATGTACATGTTTAATCAATGTGTTTATATAGTTGCGTGCAAGAAGTGCCATTTTAGTTCCCCTCTAAAATTTATACAATTTACCATCGCGGGAATTTATCACATTTTTAGCTTATGCGTTTAAAAAAGTTTGTGTAGTTCTCAGTATATACGATTTAAGGCGTATAAAATTTAAAATATTCTTACCATTAACAAAATTATCACACACATCTTTAGCTATATTTGATAATTCATTGGTTTGATATTTGTTATTTAATGGGTCAATATCGATATATTTAATGGTAGGGTTATTTTTATGTTGATGTTGAGGTTGATGTTGATTTACTCTAAACGATCGATTAATTAACATGTAAAAAGATCCTTAAATAAAAAAGATATATTAAACATCTTGCAAACCATTAAAAGTGATAATTTATGTCATTCACACATAACGCGAGAATGACAGATAAAAATATTACCCCGTATGATGATGATAGGTTGTGCAAGAGGTCTATTTAAATCAATTGTTATATTATCATTGGACGCTGTTTATTGGTATTATTTTGATAAAACATTAAAGCTATTTTATTTTAAAATGTTGATCAATAATGCTAAACTTTCATAACAAACATGAAGGTAATTGTATCATAAAATTTTAAAATGCAGTATATTTTTAATCTAAATTTATCAAAAATAGATTGCATGTGATTATGATAAAATACCTTTCTTGAGTTACGCTTTTACAACAAAATATCAACACAATAAGGACGATTTTTCATGTCTCATTCATTTAAACGTGCGTTAATTAGCGTATCTGACAAATCCCATCTTGTAGAATTTGCAACTAAATTGCATAATTTAAATATCCAAATCATCTCCACAGGGGGTACCGCAGAATATTTAAAAACCCATTTAATACCAGTTATTGAGGTAGCAAATATTACACACCACAAGGAGATGTTAGATGGCAGAGTAAAAACTCTACACCCAAATATTCACGGTGGTATACTTGCATGTAGAGACAACCCAGAACACATGACGGAAATTAAATCACACGATATAGAGCCAATTGATATTGTGTGTGTGAATTTGTATCCATTTGAAGAATGCATTTCCAAACCAGGTGTGGCTTTTACTGATGCAGTAGAAAATATTGACATTGGTGGGCCTGCTATGATTAGATCTGCGGCCAAAAATCATAAAAGCGTAGTTGTAATAACACACCCTAGTGATTATGATGGCGTTATACATGACATCACCACACAAGGAGATGTGAGTTATCATACACGTCTTCATTTGGCACAAAAAGCATTTAACCACACCGCATATTACGATAGCATTATTGCAAACTACTTATCTACAATAGATTGCAACCCACCAAAATTAGAAGATAAAATCACCATACCACTCACACTTATAAACCCACTTAGATATGGCGAAAATTCACATCAAATGGCATGGTTTTATAAAGATAGCAACAAAAGAGATGGACTAATGGCAAATTGTCACCAATTACACGGTAAGGAATTATCTTATAATAATATTGCAGATGGGGATACCGCTTGGGAGTGCGTAAAGAGTTTTACATCTCATGCATGTGCGATAGTAAAACATGCAAACCCTTGTGGGGTGGCACTTAGTGATACCATAAAAAATAGTTACATCAAAGCGCTAGCAAGTGACCCTATAAGTAGTTTTGGGGGTATTGTGGCATTTAATGGTGAGGTTGATGTGGATACCGCAATATCACTTAGTCAACAATTCATAGAGGTCTTGATTGCACCAAGATATACTAAAACAGCACTTGAAATATTGCAAAAAAAAGCAAATATTCGGATATTGCAAATAAACCTCACAGAAAACATGAATACGCTTGACTATAAACGTATTGGTGGTGGTATGCTCATTCAGACTACAGAAAATAAATTAATCCACAAAGAAGATTTAAAGCTGGTTACATCACATGCGCCAAATATTGACCAAATTCGTGATATGATATTTGCATGGAATGTGGCAAGATTTGTAAAGAGTAATGGGATTGTATTGGCAAAAAATGAACAAGTGATAGGCATTGGAGCAGGACAGACATCCAGAATAGATGCAACTAAAATCGCATTAAATAAAGCTCATGATTTTGGCTTTAACATCATAGGAAGTGTGTGCGCATCTGACGCATTCTTCCCCTTTAGTGATAATATTGAGCTTTTGGCAAAGCAAGGAGTTGGTGCGATTATCCAACCCGGAGGGTCCGTTAAGGATGAGGAAGTTTTTTCAATGGCAGAAAAGTTAAATATATCTATGTTATTGACTAACTACAGAGTATTTCGTCATTAACTCACTACACTCTTCGTCTTTGAAATTGAAATTTATTTGAATTTATTTGAATTTATTTGAATTTATTTGAATTTATTTGAATTTATTTGAATTTTTAGTGAATATTGTGTTATAATATTTTATTAAAATTTAAAATAATTGCTCTTCTTAGGTACTTTCATTATGCACTCTATTACAAAATGTTGCCCATGGTCTTTTACCAATACTCAACAAGGTCAACAAAATCTATCAAATACCCAACTCCAACCTCAACCACCACGAAAAACAATAATCGCAGCGTATAGTATA
>CANISK010000151.1 GCA_947470205.1 Neisseriaceae bacterium
CTATTTTTAATTCTTGAGATTGCGTACGCAATTCATCTTCATAGTATTTTATGTCACCAAGAATCTCCCCGTACTCTTCTCTAAAATCAGCTTTGTACATTTTTTTCTCTACAGCAAGAGCGCAGTTGTCTAATTTTTGTTCTGCTTGATAGATAACTTTTTGATTGATATAATTTTTCTCTTTAAAGTATGCCACTTTATCCTCTTGGTGAAATTTGCGTAACGCTTGATAAAAAGTCTTTACTTTTATCTTGTCTTGGGTTAAAGGTACAATTTCTTTTTTAAAGTCCTCAAGTGGTATTATAAAATCTTTTCTAATTGCATATTTGTTGCTTTTACCTTGTCTATCATGATATTGCAAACCATCACCAGTATTAAACATACTACATATGATATAGTCCTTACCATCAACTGTAACTTTTTTGGCCTTCATGATTGTTGCATGTTCAGATAGCTGTGGATTAAAAATAATCTCTTGATTATCACCTATATTGTTTAATTTATCATGCATCTCATCTGTTGTGAGTTGTAGGTTTTCATGGATTTCGCGTGATTGCTTATATTTTATCTTATTCACCGTTTGCTCATAGCTATTTTCGAGTAGGTGTTCGTAGGTATACTTAGTGAATAATTGAGCCTCACCTTTCAATGTTCCGCAGTTGTCTTCAATAACATATTTATTGTTCATAATTTGTAGAAATTGTGGGATGCTTTCGTTAAATACCCCATCAATTTTTTTATTTTTAAACTCCCCACGATATGATTGATTATTGGGGTAAGTAACTGTGCCGTATCCATTACGAAGTCCATCCTTAAATTCACCCTCATATACATTACCTCCACTGTAAGTCGCTTTCCCTGTGCCATGTCGTACACCATTCTTCAAGTCACCCTCGTACACAATGTCATCATTGTAAATAATTTTCCCCTTTCCGTGTAGTTTATTCTTGAAAAATTCACCTTCATATACAGTGCCATCTTTACAAATCATTCTCCCGTTGGATGCTTTGCCATCAATAAATTCACCCTCAAACACATTGCCATTTTCGTAAATCATCTGCCCATTTTTATCGTGTGGTAAACAATTGACAAAGGCACCTGTATATACACGCCCTTTTTGTTCCATGGTTCCTTTAATCTGTTCACCGGTTTTAATGTCTATTTGCCCTCGAAAAAATGTGTTATCATCCATTTCAAGAATACCTGTGTCACAAGGTTTACCACTTTTAATCTCGCATGTAAATTTATCACCAGATGGGTATAATAGTTGACCTTTTGGATCATCTATTTGCCCTTTAACATTATAACTACCTCTATATACAACATTTTTATCAGTTATGACTATTTTATGATTGCCAATATTACAAGAAATAATATTTGACATTGCTTGGTTAAAAATTTTTGAACGTATACTAAGTAACCGCTCAGGACTAATATAACGTGACATTGTTGTATCATTAAATATAATGGCTAGCTTAAGATCATCAAGCAATTTTTTTGCATGTTGCTGATTTTCTTTTATCGTCTCGCCAATAATATTTTCAGGGGGTAATTCTATGAATTGTGCCGGATTAACTTTATCATGACTATTAATGTAATTCTCTAATTTGTCATTTATCTGCTTAGATAAGCCCTCTAAATTGAAATTTTTTGAAGTTTGCGTGGTGGCAGTTTGTGTGGTTTTCCCGTTCTTCATCCAAAAATTTTGTTTAGGATTTTGGTTGGAATTTGACATTATTTGCATAATTTTGTACCTTTGTGACAGTTATCGTAAGAAAGAATATCAGGCCTTATTCACAGTCGAAAGATTCATGTATTTATAAAGTTTTATTTTTAAAACCCATAACGGTGAATCAATTTTTTTAAATAAATCATTACTAAATCAAGGTCTTATTTAAAGTATACACAATTAAAGGTGCTATTTTCTGAACAAAATTTCTTCAGGAGCAAGTTTTATATACAAACATTTGAACAAAATTTATACCTTTTTTTGATTCGTGATTTAACAATGGGCGCATTCGCCCATTGTTAAATAAAATGTTATAAATTATTATTAGATATTGTGATATAATTATCGCCTTACGTGTCTCATTGACATCAATCCACTTAATACTTAACTAAAATAATCTTGTTAAGATTAAAGGGATTGAATAAAACAATAAATATATGTTATACCCTCAATGACATATAATATTTTAAATAAAAGGATATTTACAAACATGGCTAATTCAGCTCAAGCTAGAAAAAGAGCACGTCAATCCCTAGTGCGTCGTGCAAGAAATTTTTCATTAAGAACCGAATTTCGTACTGCAATTAAAAAAGTACTAAAGGCGATTGCATCTGGAGACAGAAACGTTGCTAATAACGAATTCAAAGAAACCCAATCCACATTAGATCGCATAGCAAGAAAAGGTATTTTTCATAAAAATAAAGCTGCAAGACATAAAAGTAGATTATCTGCTAGAATCAAAGCAATGCCAGTAGCACAATAAACCCATATATACTCACAGTATTTGAAGATTAAACTAGGCGAAAATAAAAAATTTATGACGCGGTATACTGTAGTGTATAAGGAATAAATTTTTTATTTTTAACAACATTCAGGTTTCAAAGACGAAGAGTACATCTATGAAAAAAATTGAATTACTGTTGCCGGCTGGTACATTAGAGCACCAAGAGCGTGCGTATGATTTTGGTGCAGATGCGGTATACGCTGGTCAACCGCGTTATAGTCTAAGAGTTCGTAATAACGAATTTAAATTTGAACAACTAAAGCAGGGTATAGAGATTGCGAAAAATCGTAATAAAAAATTATATATAGCAAGCAATATCATTCCACACAATAGTAAAATCAAAACTTACCTAGAAGACATGGCGCCGATTATCGCCTTAAAGCCTGATGCATTAATAATGGCAGACCCAGGTCTTATAATGATGGTAAAAGACAAATGGCCAGATACCGAGATACATTTATCCGTTCAGGCAAATACGACGAACTACGCAGCGGTTAAATTTTGGCAAAAAATTGGGATATCGAGAATAATCTTATCTCGTGAGTTATCCCTAGATGAGATTGAAGAAATCAAGCAACAATGTCCAGATATGGAGCTAGAAGTATTTGTACACGGTGCTTTATGTATCGCATACTCTGGGCGTTGTTTGTTGTCCGGATATTTTAATCGTAGAGACCCAAATCAAGGGACATGCACCAATGCGTGCCGATGGGAATATAAAGTACATAATGCACCTTCTGATGAGGGTGGCGCTTTATCTGGTTTTGATTTTAACCAAGAACTAGAAAACGCAAATGACTTGTCTAATTGTGGTGGGGTAAAAAGACACCCCATGGCAGATAAAACATATCTCATAGAAGACACTTCTCGTCCTAATGAATTTATGCCGATTGTTGAAGACGAACATGGTACATATATCATGAATTCAAAAGATTTAAGGGCAATAGAGCACGTAGAGAGGTTAGTTAAAATTGGAGTAACTTCACTAAAAATTGAAGGACGCACCAAATCCATATATTACGTATCACGTGTCGCACAGGCTTATCGTACTGCAATTGATAACGTATACGATGGTAAACCTTTTGATCCATCTCTGTTGGCTCAGTTGGATGGACTAGCTAACCGTGGTTATACAGATGGCTTCCTCCAAAGACACCACTCCCATGAACATCAAAACTACTTAGATAGTCATTCAAAGTCCCGTTCGAGTCAGTATGTGGGTGATGTTATGGAAATAGATGAAAATGGCTATGCTCTTATTGAGGTAAAAAATAAATTTTCATTGGGAGACGAAATCGAGATTATTCACCCAAGTGGTAATAAAATAATCACAATCACCAACATGATAAACCGCAAAGACAATCAACCAATTGATGTTGCATCTGGTAGCGGTATTTTTGTTAAAATACCAAATATGCATGGTTTGGAGAAG
>CANISK010000152.1 GCA_947470205.1 Neisseriaceae bacterium
GGGAGTATATAAAATCAATAATCATTATGAAATAGAATTTTTAAACGCATGGCAAAATTACCCATCCGAAGATTTGTATAATGATATCTATAAAATTAACCAATTTGTAGAATATGTAGTGCTAAAACAAGTTGCACAATACTTCTGGTTACATAAACGGTTTAAAACTCAACCCAATAAACACCGCGGTATTTTGTATACTCAGAGCATTTAAAGACTCCATTTAGGAATATAGATACCAACAAACACAGTCATTGCTAGCTTTGATTTATCAAAGCGTGGCAATCTCATCGCTTATTAATCACAATATTGAAGAGATGAATTATCCCGCAATTAGATTGCAACTATTTGATAATAAGAAAGTAAACACATGCACATTATAGACAAACCAAGCAAATATTCAAAAGAATATCTAAAAAAATTATTCCAGTATACCTTAGGTGAAGATATCGGAAATGCAGTTACTCACACTGTAGGGGGTTTTTTTGGCTTATATGCCATTATAAATTTATCATGGATTGCTGGTAGATATGGTAACTGGGTAGACTCCATTGCTTTTATATTTTACGGGCTTACGATATTATTTATGTTTGTAATGAGCGCACTATATCACTCCATGTTAAACCACACCGCGCGGTCAGTATTTAAAAAAATGGATCATATCGCAATCTATTGGCTTATTCTGGGCACATATACCCCATATATATTTAGTTTACTTAAAACTCGTGAAGGGTACATTATATATGCATGTTTACTGCTTCTTAGTATAGTGGGGGCAGTATTTAAATCATTCTATGCAGGTAGATATAAAATAGTTAGCACTATTATTTACGTTATCATGGGTTGGGCGATTGTTTGGATTTTACCATCCTTGATTCATAAATTAAATCCGTATGGCTTATTTTTTTTAACATTAGGGGGGGTATTTTTTACTTTAGGTGCAATGATTTATGCATTTAGTAAATTCAAATTCTCCCACATGATATGGCATATTTTTGTAATTTTAGGTGTGGTGTCACATTTTACATCAGTTACATTTTTTATTTTACAATATAGGTAATAGCTACCCATGAAGACTATTCAACCAAATAACTATGAGATTCATAGTTCAAGTATAGTGGATGATGGAGCGATAATTGGTAATGGTACAAAAATATGGCATTTTAGTCATGTGTGTGGTGGTGCTAAAATTGGATCTCATTGTTCACTTGGACAAAATGTATTTGTGGGTAATGATGTTATTATTGGTAACAATGTTAAAATTCAAAACAATGTATCAGTATATGATGCGGTTACTTTAGAAAATGATGTCTTTTGTGGTCCTTCCATGGTTTTCACCAATGTATATAACCCACGTAGTCATGTTACACGCAAACATCAGTATCAAAAAACAATCGTAAGATTAGGCGCCACAATTGGTGCAAATGCAACCATAATTTGCGGTGTGGAGATTGGTAAGTATGCATTAATTGGAGCTGGTGCGGTTATTAATGGGAATACTCCAGATTATGCCCTTATGGTTGGGGTGCCAGCACGACATATTGGCTGGGTGTGTCAGTGCGGGGTTATTCTCGTAAAAGTAAAAGACATAAAAGACACAAATACTCATATTGTTGATTGTTCATCGTGTAATAATAAATATAATATTTCGGTAAATAATTGTGTTCCAGCATAACCGTATTCATGATATTATAAAACATTCTACATTAGATACCATCGATACTAAAATACTGATTATGCATGCAACGAAATTTACTCATAGTTATCTTATTGCCAATCCAAATAAAGAGCTAACCCTAGATGCAATGTTATTACTCACCGAAATCATTAAAAGAAGACAAAAAGGTGAACCAATAAGCTATATATTGGGGTATAAAGAATTTTACGGAAGACGTTTTAAGGTCACAAAAGACACTCTCATTCCACGTCCAGAAACTGAGCTTTTAGTAGATATAGTTTTATCTATCATTAAACCAGGTGATGTGATATTAGATTTAGGTACTGGAGGTGGAGTTATTGCAATCACATTAAAATTAGAATGCGATAATCTAAACTGTGATGTAGATATTACAGCTCTAGATTATTATCCAGATACCCTTAAAGTCGCCAAAGATAATGGGGATATTTTGGGTGCAAATGTAAAATATGTGTTATCCAATTGGTTTGATGATATTTCGTGTGACTACCCAACACAGCATTTGTTTAATATTATAGTGAGTAACCCGCCATATATAGCACCAGATGATGTTCATCTAAAAGATTTATCATATGAACCAAAGTCCGCACTTACAGATAATAAAGATGGCTATGCTCACATAACCCATATTATTAAAAGTGCACATAAATTTTTAAAATCACATGGATATGTTATTTTAGAGCATGGATATAATCAAGCAAAACATATTCAAGAGTTATTCAAACTACATGGTTATGACAATATTAAAACCATAAAAGATTATGGTCAACAAGACCGAATTACTATGGCAAGAATTTTGTAACTTGAATTTAAGAATACAGTCATTGCGAGCTTTAATTTATTAAAGCGTGGCAATCTCAAACGCAATAATGTGCAATACTTTTATCATGTATATTATCTCATAAAGGAATAAAAAATATGAGCTCCAAAGACCCAATATTAGGTCACCAAATTCAACAACTTCTAATTAAACACAATCTAGAAAACCCAACCAATAGTAATGTATCCAATTGGCAAGATGAGAATTATAGAAATAAATTAATCCAGCAGTACGGTGAATTTTTAAATAATCTAGGATTAGATATCACCAATCCATCAATCGCAAAAACTCCATCTCGAGTGATTAATTTTTTGATCAATGAATCATTTTATGGGTTAGACTACAATAACTTCCCTCGCATATCAAGTAATGAGAACATATATAAATACACCGCTCCGTTATACTCCAATAACATCACGGTACATTCAACCTGTGAGCATCATTTGGTGTCTATAATAGGAGAGGCAAAAATAGCATATATCCCAAAAGATAACATAGTGGGACTAAGTAAGATAAATCGCGTGGTAGATTTTTTTGCAAAACGCCCTCAAGTACAAGAGCGTCTCACAAGGCAAATTTTAGTAGCATTACAAATGATATTAGGCACTGAAGATGTCGCGGTATCAATAGAAGCCAAACATAATTGCATAGTAGTTCGTGGGGTAAAAAATTTTAATACCACGAACTCAACTTTCGCATTTGGTGGCGAGTTTCTTGTAAATGATGGGCTCAAAAACACCTTTTTTCAAAACTAACTTAATTTTGTTTGTTTATGTTATCAGATGTAATAAAATTCCCTGATAGCCACTTTATGTCCTTACATATAGTCTGTTCATTTATTAAGAATGCAGGCGCATTGTAAAATATTTTTTGTTGGTTTAGAAGTATAATCATTGTATCTGGATGAAACTGATTACTATACCCATTAATTTTATAAGATGTTTTTTCGCCAGTATACTTAGAATGCCTAGTCTCAGAATTTATGCTTATATTTGATAATCCAATATACATTATTATGTCATTATGATTGTATGTACCAATGTATATTTTTGGTATATTTTTATTTTTATACTTCTTAGCATCTTGATGATTAATAGTAACGTTGTATAATCCAGGAGCCGGTAAAAATATTTCATCATCATTTCCAACAATAGTGATTAAGATTCTTTCAGATAACTGCTGTAACATTTCCTCCTTGAAAATTTTATGGGCAAGCTTCTTATCATTAAACAAAGAGTTAATTTTGTCGTATATCGCAAATTGTGTTTCTTTTGGAAATTGATGTAAATATGATAAAATACCATGACGCTGTAAGTATGGAAGTCGAAAAAGATTTAATTGATCAAGTTCTTGTTTAGGCTCTAGATGTAGTTTCTGGGTTTGTGTTGGCAGCAATTTTATTATTTTATCTCTATACCGTTTGTTTTTA
>CANISK010000153.1 GCA_947470205.1 Neisseriaceae bacterium
AAATGATTAGAAATAATTGCAGTAAAATAAACCATATGGTGTTAAATATGCCACACGGTGCAGTTATAACTTTAGAATGGCTACACAATCATGGTATTTCATCAAAATTGGCATGGTGGTATGTTCAATCCAATTGGTTAGAGAAAATTAGCGATAAAGCGTATAAAAGTCCTCATGATAATATAACATGGGTGGGTGTCGTTAATGCTTTGCAAGAGCAATTAAAGAAACCTGTTCATGTTTCTGGTAAAAGTGCTTTAGCTTTAACTGGTAAATCACATTACTTACCAATGGGTGACCAAGTTTATATTGAAATGTCTGTTGAAGATAAATCTTCATTACCCACGTGGATTTATAGTGATTATATATCAAAAAATAAAATAACCATTCATAAAAATCAATTAATAGCTAGTGAATTTTATAAAGATTATCTAATAAATAAAGAATTTGATGGATTAAATATAGTGTTATCTTGTGCTGAATTGGCTATATTAGAAGTATTACAATTGATTCCTAAAAAACAAGATTTTGTAGAAGCGGCACAACTTATGGAAAGTTTACCATATTTACGAGTAAATAAAGTCCAACACTTGTTGGAGCAGTGTAGCTCAATTAAAGCTAAAAGACTATTTTTATATTTAGCCACAAAATATCAGCATACTTGGTTAAAAAAACTTGATATAACCAAAATAAATTTGGGTTCTGGTAAAAGAGTGATAATTCAAGGCGGACATTTTGATAAAGAATTTCAAGTATCAGTACCATTGGTTGATCAATTGGTGTGACAAGTAGAAATTGAGCAAACGCAGCGTCAAAATTGGCATTAAATAGCCATTTAACAAGGTTTTCCGATGAATATAAAAAATTATATAGCTGGTGAGTATGAGGCAGGATATGAGTATAAATATTTTTCACCAACGTTTATAAATAAAACTTTTACTTGGGATGATCCTCAGATTAATACATTACTTGAAGATGCAACAAGAGCTCTGGGAGAGCTTAATGCATTTACTATGATAGTCCCAAATATTGATATTTTTATACAAATGCACATTACTAAAGAGGCTAATACATCTAGTAAAATTGAGGGAACTAAAACGGAGATAGATGATGTAATAGTTTCTAAAGATCAAATTAATCCAGAAAAGCGTGATGATTGGCAAGAGGTGCGTAATTATATTGATGCCATGAATAAAGCCCTTGAGGAATTAGAGCACATTCCGATCAGCAATCGATTAATAAGACAAATTCACGGCATTTTACTCAACAGTGTACGTGGTGCATATAAACAGCCTGGTGAGTTTAGAGTATCACAAAATTGGATAGGAGGAGCAACTTTAGCTACTGCAAACTTTGTACCACCGCATCATAAATTAGTGCCAGATTTAATGAGTGATCTAGAGAAATTTATACATAATGATGAAATTTTTGTACCACATTTAATCAAATGTGCAATTGCACATTATCAATTTGAAACAATTCATCCTTTTCTAGATGGTAATGGACGTATTGGGCGGTTATTAATTACATTATATTTAGTAAGTAATAAATTATTAAATAAACCAGCACTATATCTTTCAGATTTTATTGAACGTAATAAAGGGCTATATTATGAATTATTAACCACCGTTAGAACTCAAAATAATTTGGGAAGTTGGATAAAATTCTTTCTAACGGCTGTTATTGAAACTGCAAAAAATGGGGTATTAACATTTCAAAATATCTTGAATCTTAAACATGACATGGATTTAATAATTGTTGAATTTGGCAAAAAATCCAAAAATGCAAAAAAATTAATAGACTTTTTATATCAAAAACCAATTATTGCTATAACTGATATCGTAGAACCATTAAATATAAGCAAGCAAACTGCATACCAGTTAATTAAGGAATTTGTTAATAAAAATATACTCATTGAAGTGACTGGGTTTCAAAGAAATAAACTATTTTCTTTTCAGCGATATCTAGCAATTTACAATCAATCAAAATCAATAAGTTGAGCAATATAATATTAATGCAAAACTTCCATAGTCAAATTTGAGCCTCTAAACTTGAATAAAGATTTCCTTAGTCAAATTTGAGCCTCTAAACTTGACTATGGAATAAATCAGTTAACGAATAACTTTTTACTTAACTAGCCCGTATGGCTAGTATCAAAAAATCAAACCTCAATAAAATCAATATATTTCAAAATAAAAATAATCAAAATTTATTCAAAAAGTGTCCCACACGACTAGTATCATCATTTCTGATGCTTGTTAAAATATCTCCTGCAACTAAGAATAAGGGAATAATATGCAAGAAATTAATGATAATCAACTTTTTCTTTTATTGACCGAGATAGAACTATGCCCTGAAATTAAAACCAATAGCATTGGCATGATTGAACAACTAATGAATGCACATCTATTATTAAATAAAAATAATATTCAGCAGGGGATTAATAGAGCTTTGGATTTGGAACATTTTTGTAAACCATTTTTGTCAGACAACTATTTAGTATTGTTGAAAAAAATTACACCATTGATAGAGCAATACAATATTTATGTTGCACACGGTAAACAAGTTTATGTAATGTATTCAAAACATAATGATGGGTCAAAATATTATTGGGATGTAAGCAAACAAACCTCTATTGATTTAGAATTTGCTCTTGCAAAAAAAGTAAGTTATGATGGGAAAAATATTAAGTGGGAGAGTACATTTGCTAGATGGGTAGATGAAATAATTTTGGAAAGAGAAGAGAGGGTCGGGCATAACCCCAATGACAAATTAATATTTTCGTATATTCAGCAAAAAGTTACAGATGCCAGAGCAGAGATTCAAGATATTATTTTACAAGAAACTGTTAATTACACCAATCAATATCGTAAAAAGTTGCAGATGCAATAAAAATATTGAGAAGGTTCATTGAAATGCGTTTTATGGTATTGAGTTTGCTATGTTTTTGTGAGTTTATTTATGCTGATGGAAATTATGTGCAACAACAATTAATGGACATAGCATCTCATGAGGCAGCAATAGCAAATATTGGAGCAAATAAAGCAATGATGTTATATGGAGTAAGTAATCCTATGGAAATAATAGAACGTTGGAATGAAGTAGAGCAGAAGCCCAAATTATCGAGTTATCAAATTGAACAAATCAAATCATTGGAATTGCAAAAACAAAATATTTTAAAACTGGAAAAGAATTGAGAACGTTAGTAATGGTTAAATATTTTGTTGGTGCAGTGATGGGAGTTATTGTGGTTGCATGTAGTAGCGTACCTCAGCTACCCACACAAAACACTAGCTTATCAACGCAGGCTTTAGGTGAGCAATATTATTATTGTGAAAGTTGTAATACTCCAACTGCACTATCAACACAAATCTATAAACCGCTAGAACCTGATACCGTTGTTGCTCCAATAATTAAACCAATAATACCTACTTATGTAGCAAATAATTTACAACATAATAAGAAAAGGAGTCATAAAACTAAAACTAAAAAATATAAACAGCGCACATCAAAAAAATCTACGATTAAACAATGTATTGAATGGAGTAAATAAATATGAAAAAATTAACAAATGTTTTAATATGGGCTTCAAGTTTATTGCCTGTAATATCTTTTGCAAGTACTGGTGATACAACCTTTACTGATATATACACACAGATTTCTGGATATTTGACTGGCTCTTTAGGGTTAGTGTTTGTTATTTTAGGGTTTCTTGGTGCTGGGGCAGCAGTTGCGGGGTTTGCTTCAATGAAAGTTATGTTTCCTGTATTTGGTCTAGCTCTGGCATTACACTATGGTCCGAAAATTTTAGAAAGCGTATTTGGGGCAACTGGTGATTTCAGTAATAATTTTATGCATCATGTAGATAACTTTAGTATTGCCAATCTTATTGTAATGATGTTGGCTACATCAATCTTTATATTTGGGTACATGAAATAT
>CANISK010000154.1 GCA_947470205.1 Neisseriaceae bacterium
ATACTCGAAGTATTTGAGTTTTAGGCAAGGCGAAATATCAAAAATTCAACCGCCGTGGACTAAATGTCCATAAGGTTTAATTTTTTATATTTCAACACAGCATAAAGCCCAAAGACAAAGAGTATATTATTTGAAGAGTTTTTGTTCTATCAACCCACACAAGATATGTCCAATCATTAAATGACATTCTTGGATTTTTGGGGTACATGCTGATGGTACGGCGATAACATAATCACATAGATCTACAATTTCACCCCCCAGGTTCCCAACCATTGCCACACAAGTGATATTTTGTGTTTTTGCTTGTTTGAAGGCGTTTATAATATTTAGTGATTTGCCAGATGTGGAGTAGCCCACAAAAATATCTCCCTGTCTGCCCAGTGCTTGTATTTGACGTTCAAATATTTTATCATATCCGTAGTCGTTACCTATTGCAGTTATTATTGAGGTATCTGTGGTAAGTGCTATCGATGGTAAACCTGGTCTATCAAATGCAAATCTACTAACAAACTCCCCTGCCATGTGCTGGGCATCTGCGGCTGAACCACCATTTCCTGCGAATAAAATCTTGCCATTTGATTTGAAGCATTCTAGAGATTTTGTTATCACGTTTTCTATGGTATTGAGTATAGCTTCATCCTTTAACATAATATCTATTATTTTTTGTGTTTCTAGTAGTTCACGAGTAATGTAGTCTCTCATGGTGTGATTATCCTTGTTAAAAATATTGGGTGTTGTCTCAATTACAATATATATTTAAATCTAACAAATAACATAATTGTTAAGATATGATCATGACAATTGGTTGATTTCGTTTGATGATAGTCCGGTAGTTTCGCTTATTAGTGCCGTTGATATACCATTTTGTTTCATCTTTAATGCAATTTTTAACTTAGCATCCATAAATCCTATTTCTTTGCCTTCCGTCATCCCTATTTCTTTGCCTTCCGTCATCCCTATTTCTTTGCCTTCCGTCATCCCTATTTCCCTACCCTTGTTTGTCGCTGTTTTTATTGCCATTTCCTCATCACGGAACCATTTTAATCCTGCCTCATAGTTGTCTCGCTCTTCTGGAGTGAAGTGCATACGCTCTAAAACCTCTACTGCTTTCTGTATTGATGGTATTTGTAGTTCTTTAGGTAAATTTTCAGTATCATACTTATGCGCCTTTACAAGAAAATTTGCCCATTTGTCTAGCGTATTACTAAATGTTTCATGATATTTTTTTAACTCTACAAAATGAATCTCTAGGTGATCGGGTGAATATTTATTTTTAGTAACAACATTTGTTAGCTTATAAACATTGTGATAATAATCTTCGTTGGCTAGACAGTTAAAATTTAAAAAGTTAATTGAAATTGTTTTGTATAAATTATCATAGTTTATTCCAGCTGTTAATTGAGAATTATAAAGCTTTGACCAATAATATAGCGCTCTAGCACCATAACAATCTTGATTCATAATCTGCACCTCAATATTATACCATTGCTTATTTTTTATACATTGCGCTTTAATGTCTAATATTGATAACTTATCGTTTTTGAATAACTTCGGATTATATGGGTTTTTAATCTCTATATTCTCTACTTTATCATCCTCTGAAACTACTGCATTTATTAGGTCCATCAAAATATCTTTATTTTCATCAACGCCAAATAGCTTTTTGAATGCAAAATCAACTAATGGATTAAATTTTTCTACATTGTACATGACATTTTATCCTTATATCATACATGCCTATCTTATTTTTTATAATAACCGCTGTTGTTTGTCATTATAATATCAAAGAACGCTTTAAATTTATATTTACCCTCGATTATACCATAACGCCCCAATAATATACCAAATGCAAATCCTAAAAAATATTTACTTAACCAGTAGTACTTTTTATATCCACGATAAAATTTTTTAATAAATAAAATTTTACCTTGGGTTGCATGATAAATGGCAAAACTAGAATTTACACCACCAGTTAAACTGCTTACTTTATGATATAACACTAGTGATGGTTCATACCACACTTGAATATTCTTTAATTTTAATCTATACATCCAATCCGCATCTTCATAATATATAAAATAATCTTCATCCAAATAACCATTTATTTTAATAGCATCTTTTGTAATTAACACACAACACATAGGTGCAAAATCTTGCCAAGATGATGCATTATAGCTACCGTCATCAAATTTACCAATACCAATATGTACATTTTTTAATGCCTGCCTGGCATCAAAATATCCACCCCCATACCAAACAATATTTTTTTCTGGATAATATAACATTTTGGGTGCAATCACCAAAGCATTGTGTTGATTTAGTTTATCAAATAATCCTTGAAATAAATTGATATCAAAAATTGTATCATTATTAATTAATAAAATACAATCACAATTATCTTTAAATGCTTGTTGTATAGCCAGATTATTTGCCTTTGCAAATCCTAGATTTTGACACAAATCAATATAGGTATACTTATCGGGAGTGTAATCATTTAACACGTGATCAATTTTATTTGGTGATCCATTTTCATAAATATACAGATGCCAATTAGTATAAGTTTGTGCAAATAATGAAGATAGAAAATCATGCATAACAATTTTACTATTATAAGTTATGGTAATTACCCCTATTTTCATTTCAAATCTCTTTTTAAATATTTACATTAATTAATCATAATCTTAGTACATGATCTTAGTACATGATACATTTTTTATATCAAAATACTTATGTATAACGTTATAACGATATGGTGAAAGCGGTAATCCAGCTCTACAACGCTCCACTTTTATTATCATGAGTATTTATATCTACTGGATTCCCGCATCCGCGGGAATGACAGTATTTGTTGGTTTCCAACGAAGAGTTGGTTTCATAAAATGTATCATGTATACTCAAATTAATTTAAAACACTAGTTTTATATTTTCATAACAAATTGAAGTAAACCATTATTTTATTAAATGTAACCAGGTATTTTTATTTAATTTGAGTATACTAAGAATCATAGTGCTCTAATCGTAATATTTTACACCACAATATATTTGCATATTTATTCCAAGTGTAATTAATTGAATGTAAATATGCTTTTTGTACTAAAATATCTCTATCTTTAGGGTTTATTGCGCAAAATTGCATTATTTTATTCTCTAAATCAATAGATGATGATGGATTAAAGTATAAAACACCATCTTTACATATTTCATGTAAAACTTCAATATCTGAGGCCATTACCGGACAATGAACACTCATTGCATCAATTACAGGGACCCCAAATCCCTCATATATTGATGGAAAAATCAACGCTTGAGCGTGTTCATATAATGCAATCAAATCTTCATTATTAACGTAACCCAAAAAATAAATATTGTTTGTAGAGTGAAATATTTCTTTGTTGATAAAATTATTAAATGCACCGCCTACTATCACCAATTGTTTTGATTGTAAAAATGTAGCTTTGGTAAATAATTGCACCACCATTTGTACATTTTTGCGTTTAGATTGAGAGCCAACCATTAAAAAATATTTATCACGACAAAGGTTGTGCTTATTTGTAATATCATTATTTATAATTTCAGACTGCGTGAAACTTGGAGCATTGCCCAATACCGATATATCTTGAGTGTGAATATTAAAATATTTTATAATCTCATTTTTGGAAAATTTAGATACCGTAAACCAGTGTTTACAAGTATAAATATTACACTTGATAATTAATTTATAATATAATTTAAACCACCACTTTTGATTATCTTTATTTGTCATAAATATTACATCATGTAGAACAATATATTTTTTAAACTTAAAAATTGGTGCAGTATTGCATAAATTAAGCAAATGGTTTCCAAAACTAAAACATGGAAGCTCAATTTGCTCCCATAAATGCCCAGATAATTTACCACACTGTATGAGCTTTATGTTTTTATA
>CANISK010000155.1 GCA_947470205.1 Neisseriaceae bacterium
AAACACAAAAGTAAATTCAATTGGTTCGCTAACTCCAGTTAAAAAAGAAGTGAGCGCCATGGATAAAAGAACCCCCGCCACAGTTTTTTTATTTTCTGGTAATGCATTTTTATACATAGCAAAACACGCCGCTGGTAATCCAAACATCATAATCGGGAAAAAACCCGCCATAAATGAGCCTGCGGATTTATCTCCCGCAATAAATCTACCAATATCTCCATGAACAATCACACCAATGCTATTGGTGTAGTCACCAAATACAAACCACACTAAATTATTTAAAATATGATGTAATCCTGTGATTAATAAAATACGGTTTAGTACGCCGTATACAAATACACCGTATACACCTGAGTCGTGAACCAGCCAACCACCAAAATGATTGATTTGATTTTGAATAGGTGGCCATATGGTGCCCAATATCATCGCTAATATCACACACATGATACCAGTGATTATTGGCACAAATCTTTTACCGCCAAAAAATGCAAGATATGCTGGTAACTTAATATCGTTGTATTTGTTGTATAAAAAAGATGCCAATGAACCAACTATAATCCCACCCAATACTCCCGTATTGATTTGAGGATGAATGTCGATTAGTATTGTGGTTAAAATTAAGTATCCTACACATGCTGCAAGCGCTGCAGTGCCATTATTTTCTTTTGATAAGCCAACTGCAACACCAAGGGCGAATAGTAGTGCAAGGTTGCTAAATATAACATTACCTGCATCTGCGAGGAATTTGATATTGAGTAAATCTGGTTGACCAAAACGAAGAAGAATACCGGCTACTGGTAATAATGCTATCGGAAGCATTAACGCTTTACCTAAGTTTTGAACTTTACTGAAGTTGAAATTAATTTTCATGGGTAAACCTTGTGAAAAAAATTACTTTTTTGTCTTTTGTCATTCCCGAGAAATCGGGAATCCATGCTGTTACTGGATCCCCGCATTCGCGAGGATGACAGTATTATAGATTTTTATAATGGCTATTTATATAATCTCGCACCATTTTTGCTGTACTCATATCCAAGCATTTATTGGCAATATCAGTGCATTCTTTGTGGTTAAGAGTTCTAATTAATGCTTTATTCGAAGGTATGAGATTAATACTCATTGATAGAGATCTAATTCCCAAGCCAATCAAAACCGGAATTGCAGTTTTATCTGATGCCATCATGCCACACACCGATACTGGTTTATTGTGCTTACTCGCCCCTTTTACCACAAGTTGTATATTTCTAAGCACTGCCGGGTGTAGATGATCTGCTTTTATAGAAAGCTTAGGGTGCTCTCTATCTATTGCTAGAGTGTACTGGGTAAGGTCATTGGTGCCAATGGAAAAAAAGTCAACATCAGATGCAAATATTTCACTCAAAAGCGCAACAGAAGGCACTTCCACCATCACACCTAATTCATATTTGGTTTTGATGGAGTGTTTCTCTATAATTGAGTTAATTAATTCTTTAGTTTCATGATACTCTTCTATAGTGCTTATCATTGGTAACATGATTTTGATTGATGGTTTATTTGTCTGTAATATTGCAGTTAGTTGTTTTATGAACACTTCTGGGTATTCTAAAGATAAACGTATACCCCTAATCCCAAGTGCTGGATTTATCTCTGAAGAGACTTTCAAATATGAAATTGGTTTTTCACCACCAGCATCTAGCGTTCTAATTATAAACGGTTTGCCATTAAGAGTATTTGCAATTGAGGTGTAAATCTCGCACTGGGTATCTAGGGTTGGCTCTCCCCTATGATTCATATAGAGAAATTCAGTTCTAAATAGCCCCACCCCATCTGCACCACTTTCTTGTAATAAGTTTTTATCATCAACGTTCATAATATTTGCTAAGCAATTTATCATCACATTATCTTTGGTGATTGCGGGTTTTTGTGCGTTTTGATTATTGATACGCTCTACTTCCATTTTTTCATTAATGGTGTTTTTTATTGCAGATATTTCATCAATGGACGGTGATATATCTAAATATCCATCCATTCCATTTAACACCACCTCACTGGATATATTTAAATTTAATACCGATGGATGAACGCTAATTAGTAATGGTATTTGTTTGGCTCTTGCTAAAATTGCCACATGAGATGTGATTCCACCTTTGATTGATATTAGCCCCACTATATTATCATCAAGATTTAACATGTCAGATGGGGTGAGTTCGTGTGCCATTAGAATACTTGGAGTATCGTAACTATGCTTGGTTTGAATAATTTTTGTATTCATAGCAAGGAGAATTTGTCGCTTGATATCTTTTAGGTCTGTAGCACGTTCCATGAGTAATAGATTTTTAGTTTTATGCAATACTTCACATTCTTGGCGTATGGTTTCTGATACTGCACATTCTGCTGTTTTATTATTATTTATAATATCTTTTATTTTGTTTAGTAACTCTGGGTCTTTTAGTATTGCAAGATGTGCAGACAAAATATCTCTAGAAACTTTGTCTTTCGTATGAAAGGAATTAATTTTTTGCTCTAGTTGTGTGATTACTATATCAATAGCATTAGTGAGCTTATTATGTTCTTGAGCTCGATCCTGTGGTGAATTTGAAATATCAGTTTCAAACTGGAAGTCTATTTCATCAAATTTTACCAACTTACCAATGCATAAACCATTGGATGCAATCATCCCAAAATATTTATTATTTTCTATTTTTTCAGTATTGTTTATTAGTTGATTTGATATTGGTTTAATATTCTCTATTTCTTCAATTGAGTCATTGATGATTGCAGTTAATTTATTTATGATATTTTGACTGGATGCATGAATGTATATCACATCGTTTTGATTGATTGAGAGGCTAAAAATTGAAGTTACACTTTTTGCGTTTACTTTTTTATCATCTTTTTCAAGTAGGACTTCAGTATCATATAAACCTGCTTCCCGGCTAATGATGGCAGCTGGGCGGGCGTGTATACCATTTTTATTTTTAATGATAATTGGGGTGGATTTGATAAGGGGTGTTTTAGGGTGAGGTAACTTTGCTTTTGTATTTGATGTGTCTATTTTGGTAATTGTAAAAATTGGTGTGTTGATTGTGGTAAATTTTTCTATTGACTTATTGAGTGCATAGTTATGCATATCTGTAATTAAAATTGGGCTGATGAGTGATTTGGCTTTCATGGATATTAAATCAATATCCAATTCACCCATTACATCCCCTCTTTTTACTTTATCATTTGCAGATATATTTAATTTAAATCCATCTCCATTTAAGCCTACAGTATCTAGCCCAATATGGATTAAAATTTCAATTCCAGTCTCATGAAGAATGGTGATGGCATGTTTTGCTTTATGGATTGATTTTATTATTCCATCCATTGGGGCGTATATTTTATTTTCAAATGGCTCAATTGCTACCCCATCCCCTACTAATTTATCTGCAAATACCACGTCTGGTATATGGCTGATATCAATTATTGCACCAATTAATGGAGGATATATCTTTATATTGAAATCATTCATAAAGTTCCTTTTTTATTGTTTATTGGTCCGGATTTTTGATACCTGACAAAATGAAATTTAATTTATAAAAATAAACGCACAAACACTGTCATTGCGAGGAGCAAAGCACAGCTGCAATCTCACGCATCATGTAACAGTTGAATAGCAAACAATGAGATTGCCACACCCTGATAAATCATGGTTCGCAATGACTGGATTCCCGCCTGTGCGGGAATGACAAGAGCATGAGCTGAATGACAACACATGGGGATAATTTTAGCATTAAATATTGATATATCGGTGGGTTTTATTATGTTAATTTCTACAAAACCTAAATTGAATATTTTTTTTCATTTTATTAATTCACACTCTACAATGGGCGTAAATCAGATTTACAGCTTTTACCACTACGTAAACATTCAGAAGA